>JALWNJ010000038.1 GCA_026995955.1 Gammaproteobacteria bacterium | reverse complement strand
GCGGCCTTGATCTCCCGGCTGTCGCTGCTGGCCAGGGCCAGTCCCGCCTGCGGCTGGCCGAGCAGGCCCCCGCCCTCGGTCATCGGCGCCCAGCTCAGATTCGCGGTATAGAGCGTGGTGCCCATGGTGGGCAGGATGTCCAGTCGGGCGATGTTGTCGGTTTCGCGGGCTGCGGAGACTTGCAGTTCCAGGCCGTTGCGCGCCAGTCCGGCCCAGGCGCGCACCAGGCGCCGGTCGGCCGGCAGGTCCGGGTTGGCCAGGCTGCGGAACCAGGTCCCGACCTGATTCAGATCCATGCCAAGGTTCCAGTTCCAGCCGTTTTCGGAAGGGCTGCCCTGGTAGGTGAGGCCCAGGCTCCAGGCCCGGTCGCTCAGCGGGGCCACGCTGGGGTCGTTGGCATCGAAGTCGTAGTTGGACCAGGCCAGTTCGCCGCGAATGCGCAGGCGGCGATCGAGCAGGCTGCCGTCAACCACCACGGTGGCGGCCTTGCCGCGACTGATGGTGGTGTCTCCCAGTGAAGCGGTGCCGGCATTGCTGCCCTCGCCATCCAGATAGGCGGCCTGGACGGCCAGGCTGCGGTCGGCCTGTTGCAGCACCTGCGACTGCAGCCAGGCGCCGCTGACCCGCTCGGTGGCGAGGCGCCCGTCGTCCGTGCGGCTGGCGGCGCCGGTGACCGGGCTGGTGAGCAGGCTGAAGGCCTGGATACGGTGGCGTCCGTCGCGGCTGCGGTAACCGCCGCTGGCACCCCGACGCGCATAGTTGCTGATCAGCAGGTTGTCGAGCGGCAGGGTCTGATCGCCGAGCACGGCGTCGAGGCGCTGATAACCCGCGTTCAGGGTATAGCCGGTGAGGTCGGCATCGCGGCCGTCCTGTTCCTGGTTGTAGATCGCGCCCGTCTGCAGGCCGATGTGGCCCTTGTCCCCTTCCAGGTTCAGGTTCAGGCTGGCGCCGCCCTGCATGCCGTCGTCGGAACCGGTGCGCGGATTGCCGGCCACCCGATGGGCCACCGCGAAACTGCCGCTCGTCTCTCCGCCGACCCGGCGAAAGGCGCGCGTCTGGCGCACATCCAGCTCCCAGTAGCCCAGTTCCTCGATGCTGCCGTCCGGCGCATAGCGCACCAGCCGCAGCACATGCATGCCAGGCTCCATGGGCGCGCGCAGTTGCACCCGTGCCTGCTGGCCCTGGCGTTGTACCAGGCGGGTGATGTCGATGTCGTCGAGCTCCAGGCCGAGCTGTTCCAGGATCTGCTCGGGATAGCCCTCGGAAATGGTGAACACCAGTGGGGTGTCGGGGTGGAAGAAGCCATCCTCCGGTATCACCAGCTGTGGCGGGGGCGTGGCGGCTTCGGCTACGGGGAGACCGCCCCGATACATCAGGCCGATGACCAGAAGCAGGCACAGCCCGCGCAATCGACCGAACTCCCTCATCCTCATTCGCTGAATCCCTTTGTTGTGGTGTTGTTGTCCTGCGGTGGACTAAGCCGCCTTGCTTAGTACTTTAGTACAGATCCGGGCGTGTGCAAACGGGTTCAGCGATTTTCTCCCTGCGAGACGCGCCGCAGGATGGCGTCCAGCGCCCGCGTGGGCAGCAGCCGGCGCAGGGTGGCGAACAGGGTGGTGGGGAAGGTAACGCGGTAGCGGGCGCGTGGTCGCGGGGATTCCAGGGCGTGGATCAGGGCCTCGACCACGGCATCCGGGGGCAGGGTGAAGG
>JALWNJ010000037.1:2015-7860 GCA_026995955.1 Gammaproteobacteria bacterium | reverse complement strand
CAGCCGTCCCGTGGTGGCCGAGACCTTCGCCGTGGCCGGCGAGGTGCTGGGGCTGGATCTCGCGGGCATGGTGCGCGAGGGGCCGGAGGAGGCCCTAAACCGTACCGAGAACACCCAGCCCGCGATGCTCGCGGCCGGGGTGGCCGTGTGGCGCGCCTTCCGCGAGGCCGGCGGTCCCATGCCGAGTGCGATGGCCGGCCACAGCCTGGGCGAGTTCACGGCCCTGGTCTGCGCCGGGGCGCTGGACTTCGCCAACGCCGTGTCGCTGGTGGCCGAGCGCGGCCGCCTGATGCAGCAGGCGGTGCCCGAGGGGCAGGGCGCCATGGCCGCCATCCTGGGCCTGGACGACGAGGCCGTGCGCGCGCTCTGCAGCGAGGCCGCCCAGGGGCAGGTAGTGGAGGCCGTGAACTTCAATTCGCCCGGGCAGGTGGTCATCGCCGGCGAGGCCGAGGCGGTGGAACGGGCCATTGAACTGGCTGGCGAGGCCGGCGCCAAGCGCGCCGTCAGGCTGCCGGTGAGCGTGCCTTCGCACTGCAGCCTGATGCAGCCGGCCGCAGAGCGGCTGCGCGAACGGCTGGCAGAGGTCGAGGTGCGCAGCCCCGAGGTGCCGGTCATCCACAATGTCGATGTCGCCGCCCATCAGGATCCGGACGAGATCCGTGATCTGCTGGCGCGGCAGCTGCACAACCCGGTGCGCTGGGTGGAAACCGTGCAGCGGCTGGCCGCCGACGGCAACGCAACGATGCTGGAACTGGGTCCGGGCAAGGTACTGATGGGGCTCATCCGCCGTATCGATCGCAAGGTCACCTGCATTCCGGTGCAGGACGAGGCCGGGCTGGAAAAGGCCCTGAACGCAGTCAAGGGGGAGTGAACATGAGCAGTCTGCAAGGCGAAATCGCCCTGGTCACCGGTGCCTCGCGCGGCATCGGCAAGGCCATTGCCCGGGAACTGGCGGTGCGTGGCGCCACCGTGGTGGGGACCGCCACCTCCGAGGCCGGCGCCGAGGCCATCTCGGAGTATCTCGGGGAGCAGGGCCGCGGCATGGTACTGGACGTGACCGATCCCGCCTCGATCGAGGCCGTGGTCAAGGCCATCAACGATGATTTTGGTGCCGTCACCATCCTCGTCAACAACGCCGGTATCACCCGCGACATGCTGATGATGCGCATGAAGGACGAGGACTGGGAGGTCGTCATCCAGACCAACCTGACCTCCATCTTCCGCGTCTCCAGGGCCTGCATGCGCGGCATGATGAAGGCGCGCAGGGGCCGCATCGTCAACATCGGCTCGGTGGTGGGGTCCACCGGCAATCCGGGGCAGGTCAACTATGCCGCCGCCAAGGCCGGCATCCTGGGCCTGACCAAGTCCATGGCGCGCGAACTGGGCAGCCGCGGCATCACCGTCAACACCGTCGCGCCCGGCTTCATCGATACCGACATGACCCGCGAGCTGTCCGACGAGCAGCGCGAGGCGCTGACCGGCCAGATCCCGCTCGGGCGCCTGGGCCAGCCCGAGGACATCGCCCACGCGGTGGCCTTCCTGGCCTCGGACGAGGCCGGCTACATCACCGGCGAGACTTTGCACGTCAACGGCGGGATGTTCATGGCCTGAGCCAGGAGTGTCTTTCAAGCAGTTGATTGAAAAAGGGTTTGGCCCGGTTTTCTGGCGTCAGAGGCCGGGATGCCGGAGCGGATGCCGGGTTGCGGCCGCGCATGGACATTCGGCCAAGGGTTCCCTAGAATACCGCCGCAGCTTTTGCTGTTTTCCCAATTACTGACAGGGGTAGTTTCACACATGAGCAATATTGAAGAACGCGTCAAGAAGATCGTTGCCGAGCAGCTGGGTGTGAAGGAAGAGGAAGTCACCAACGAGGCCTCCTTCGTCGACGACCTCGGCGCCGATTCCCTGGACACCGTCGAGCTGGTCATGGCGCTCGAAGAAGAGTTCGAGACCGAGATTCCCGACGAGGAAGCCGAGAAGATCGTCAAGGTCCAGGACGCCATCGACTACATCAACGAGCATCTCTGATCACCGCATTCCGCCACGAGCCCCGAGCCCCCTCAGGGGCTCGTGTGCTATCAGGATGACGGATTGCATGCGCTGCAGCAGGTACGGATCGTGAGCAAGCGACGCGTAGTGGTAACCGGTCTCGGCATCGTCTCGCCCATCGGCTCCCGGGTGCAGAAGGCATGGGAAAACGCGGTGGCCGGCAAGAGCGGCATCGCTCCCATCGAGACCTTCGACACCAGCGACTTCGCGGTGAAGTTCGCCGGCCAGGTGCGCGACTTCGACGCCGACGAGTACATCCCGAAGAAGGACCAGAAGAAGATGGACGTCTTCGTCCACTACGGGATCGGTGCCGGCATCCAGGCAATGCAGGACGCCGGGCTGGAGGTGAGCGAGGAGAACGCCGAGCGCATCGGCGTGGCCATCGGCTCCGGCATCGGCGGCATCTACGGCATCGAGAAGACCCACGCGGCGATGCTCAAGGGCGGTCCGCGCAAGATCTCGCCCTTCTTCATCCCGAGCTCGATCATCAACATGATATCGGGCAACCTGTCGATCATGTACGGCCTCAAAGGGCCCAACATCGCCATCGTCACTGCCTGCACCACGGCCACGCACAACATCGGCGATGCCGCGCGCATGATCGCCTACGGCGATGCCGATGTGATGATCGCCGGTGGTGCCGAGATGGCCTCCACGCCGCTGGGCATCGGCGGTTTCGCCGCGGCCCGCGCGCTGTCCACCCGCAACGAGGACCCGCAGGCGGCCAGCCGCCCCTGGGACAAGGGCCGGGACGGCTTCGTGCTGGCCGACGGGGCCGGCGTGCTGGTGCTGGAGGAATACGAACACGCCAGGGCCCGTGGCGCGCGCATCTACTGTGAGCTGGCCGGCTACGGGATGAGCGCCGATGCCTATCACATGACCCAGCCCTCCAAGGGCGGAGAGGGGGCTGCGCGCTGCATGCTCAACGCCCTGAACGATGCCGGCATCGATCCCGCTGAGGTGGACTACATCAACGCCCATGGCACCTCCACGCCCGCCGGCGACATCGCCGAGACCGAGGCCATCAAGCGCGCCTTCGGCGACCACGCCCACCGGCTGGCGGTGAGTTCCACCAAGTCCATGACCGGCCACATGCTGGGTGCGGCCGGGGGCGCGGAGGCGGTGTTCACCGTGCTGGCCATGCACTATGGTGTCATCCCGCCCACCATCAATCTCGACGAGCCCGATCCGGCCTGCGATCTGGATTATGTGCCGAACGAGGCGCGCGAGGCCGATGTGCGCGTGGCGCTGTCCAACTCCTTCGGTTTCGGCGGTACCAACGGCACCCTGGTCTTTCGCCGGATCTGAGCCCGCAAACCCGCGGCGGGGCCTGCCCGTCGCCAAAGCCAGGCGGTCGCCAAGCGTCCATGCCCGTCCCTCCCCGCCAGCCCCTGATCGAAGCGGCCGACGACTGGTTGCCGCATGGTGACCTGCTGGCGCTGCACGCCCTGGATCCGCAGCGTTATCCCCATCTGCTGCAGAGCGTGGGCGGGCAGGGCATGGACCTTCTGTTCGCCTTCCCCGAGGAGCGATTGAGCTTTTCGGTCGGCGAGGGCGCGGCTTTCCTGCAGGCCCTGGCCGAACGGGTGCCGGCGTCGGGCCGGGGCAGGCGGGGGCCGCTGCCGTTCTGCGGTGGCTGGTTCCTGTTTCTGGCCTATGAGCTGGCCGGCGCCATCGAGCCTCGCCTGCGCCTGCCCGTGGATCCGGAGGCCCTGCCGCTGGCACGGCTGGAGCACTGTCCCGCCGCCTTCGTCCGCGACCGTGACGGGCGGCTGTGGGCGGTGGCCCCCGATCGCGCGCGGCTGGCGGCGATGCGGGCCGATGCCCGTGCCGCCAGCAGCGCGCTGGCCGATCCGGGCCCCCTGCCGCTGGCCGACCTGGAGGAGGACGATCCGCGGCGCTTTCTGGCCGGCGTGGAGCGGATTCGGGACTACATCCGCGAGGGGGACGTGTTCCAGGTCAATCTGTCCCGTGCCTGGCGCGCCGGGCTCGAGCCGGGCATGGCCAGCGCCACCCTCTTCGCGCGCCTGCGCGCCACCAATCCCGCCCCCTTCGCGGCGCTGGCCACCTGGGACGACCAGGCCATCATCAGCTCCTCGCCCGAGCGTCTGGTACGCATTCGGGGACCGGTGGTGGAGACCCGGCCCATCGCCGGCACCCGCCCGCGCGGCCTCAGCGCGGACGAGGACAGCGGACTCTCGGCCGAGCTCATTACCCATCCCAAGGAGCGGGCCGAGCATGTCATGCTCATCGACCTGGAGCGCAACGACCTGGGGCGCGTCAGCCGGCCCGGCAGTGTACGCGTGGACGAGCTGATGGTCATCGAATCCTATGCCCATGTGCATCACATCGTATCCAATGTGCGCGGTGAGCTGCGCGCGGGCATTGGCCCCGCCGAGGTGGTGCGCGCCGTGTTTCCCGGCGGCACCATCACCGGCTGTCCCAAGGTGCGCTGCATGGAGATCATCGCCGAGCTGGAGGGGGTGGGGCGCGGTGCCTATACCGGCTCGCTCGGCTGGCTCGGCTACAATGGCGACATGGATCTCAACATCCTCATCCGCAGCCTGGTGCGCAAGGCCAACGGGCTTCGCTTCCGCACCGGGGCCGGCATCGTCCACGACTCCGTCCCCGAACGCGAACTGGCCGAGACCCGGCACAAGGCCGAGGGCCTGCTGAGGATGTTCGGCACATGAGCCCGCAGGCCTGGATCGACGGCCAGCCCGACGATTGCCTGCCAGTGGACGACCGCGGGCTGGCCTATGGCGACGGCCTGTTCGAGACCCTGCGGGTGCGGGAGGGGCGGCCCTGTCTGTGGGCGCGCCACCGGGCGCGCCTGCTGCATGGCTGCCGGGTGCTGGGGCTGCCGGTGCCGGCGGCCGAGCGGCTCGACGCGGAAGCGCAGGAACATGCCGCAAGGCTGGGCGAAGGCGTGCTGCGCCTGACCCTGACGCGGGGCTCCGGCGGTCGCGGCTATCGTCCGCCGCAAGCAGTCCATCCCCGGCGCATCTGGACCGCGCATCCGCTGCCCGAGTGGCCGTCGGCCTGGCAAGAAGCCGGCATCGAGCTGTCTCTGTGCCGCACCCGCCTGTCCGAACAGCCGCTGCTGGCGGGGCTCAAGCACCTGTGCCGGCTGGAGCAGGTGATGGCGCGTGGCGAACTGCCCGAGGACTGCGCCGAGGGCCTGATGCTGGATCGCTCGGGACGGGTCGTCGAGGGCACCATGAGCAACCTGTTCGTGCGCCTGGACGGGCGCTGGTGGACCCCGGCCCTCGACCGCTGCGGGGTGGCGGGCACGGTGCGTGGCCTGCTGCTGGACCGGGGCATGCCCGACGGCAGCCCGGTGGCGGAACACCCGGCGCTGACGCTCGATGCCCTGTTCTCCGCCGAGGCCCTGCTGGTGACCAACAGTGTGATCGGTGCCTGGCCCGTGCGCCGGCTGGCTGGGGTAGAATTCGAACCTCCCCTGAGACTGTGCCGGATGATTCGACAGGAGGTCTGCCACCCATGCGCGCAAGACTGAAGCTGCTGGCCCTGTTGCTGCTGCTGGCCGTGGCCGGCCTGCTGGGCTGGGGCTGGGCCGAGCTCAACCGGCCGCAGACCCTGCCGCAGCCGAAGGTGATCACGGTGGCACCGGGCAGCACGCCGGCCGCGGTGGCGCAGCGCCTGCAGCAGGAAGGGCTGCTCCGGCACCCGCGTCTGTGGCGGCTGTATGCGCGCCTGCGCGGGCTCGACCGCCATCTCAAGGCGGGCGAATACGAGCTCTCCGGCACGGTGACACCCCTCACCATCCTCGGGC
>JALWNJ010000037.1:0-2005 GCA_026995955.1 Gammaproteobacteria bacterium | reverse complement strand
TCCTCGGGCTGCTCAACAGCGGCCGTACGCGGCAGTACAGCGTCACCATCCCCGAGGGCTGGACCTATCGCCAGATGCTGGAACATCTCTGGGCCCAGCCGCATCTGAAACGCACCCTCGCCGACGAGGAGGCAGCCCGGATCATGGAACGGCTGGGGATGCCGGGCATGAAGCCGGAGGGCTGGTTCCTGCCCGAGACCTATTTCTACAGCAGCGGCATGACCGATTTCGACATCCTGCGGCGCAGTCACCAGGCCATGAAGCGCCTGCTGAGCGAGGCCTGGGAGACGCGTCAGGAGAACCTGCCCCTGAAGACGCCGTACGAGGCCCTGATCCTGGCCTCCATCGTCGAGAAGGAGACCGGGGCCGCCGACGAGCGGCCGATGATCGCGGCGGTGTTCATCAACCGCCTGCGTCGGGGCATGCGGCTGCAGACCGACCCCACCGTCATCTACGGCATGGGCGATCGCTACCGGGGCAACATCCGCAAGTCCGACCTGCGCCGCGACACCCCCTACAACACCTACACCCGCAAGGGGCTTCCGCCCACTCCGATCGCGCTGCCCTCGGCCTCGAGCATCCGCGCCGTGCTGCATCCTGCCGAGACCCGGGCGCTGTACTTCGTGGCCAGCGGCGGCGGTCGGCACCACTTCAGCGAGACCTACGAGGAACATCGCAAGGCCGTCATCAGGTACCTGCTCGGCGGCAACGCCGCGCGCTACAAGGGGGACCGGCCATGAGCCGCGGCTGCTTCATTACCGTCGAGGGCGTCGAGGGCGTGGGCAAGAGCACCCAGATCGAGGCCCTGGTCGAACGCCTGCGTGCCCATGGCCACCGCGTGGTGCTGACGCGCGAGCCGGGCGGCACCGAGCTGGGTGAGGCCATCCGCGCGCTGCTGCTCTCCGACCGCTATCCGGCCATGCACCCGGACACCGAGCTGCTGCTGATGTTCGCGGCGCGCAGCGAGCATCTCCACCGCCGCATCCTGCCGGCCCTGGAGGCCGGCGAGTGGGTGGTCTGCGACCGCTTCACGGATGCCAGCTACGCCTACCAGGGCGGGGGACGCGGCATGCCGCTGGCACGCATCGAGGCGCTGGAACGCTGGACCCTGGGCGACTTCCGGCCCGATGCCACCCTGCTGCTGGATGCCCCGCCCGAGGTGGGTCTGGCGCGGGCCCGGGCGCGCGGCCCGCAGGACCGCTTCGAGCAGGAGGCGCAGGCCTTCTTCGAGCGCGTGCGCGCGGTCTATCTGCAGCGCGCCAAGGCAGAGCCCGAGCGCTTTCGTGTCATCGATGCCAGCCGGCCGCTGGAAGTAGTGCGGGCCGAGGTGGAGGCGGTGGCCGATGCCCTGGCCGGAGGCTGTGGCGCATGAACCCGGAGCTGCCCTGGCTCGAGACCCCCTGGCGCCGGCTGGCCGCGCAGCAGGCGCAGGGCCGTCTGCCGCACGCATTGATGATCAGCGGCCTGCCCGGCATGGGCAAGTCCGGCTTGGCCGCGGCCCTGGCCCGTCTGCTGCTGTGCCAGACACCGGTCAGCCGGGACGGCGTACCCGCGCCCTGTGGCCAGTGCGAGGGATGCAGCCTGATGGCGGCCGGCACCCACCCGGACTTTCGCCGCCTCACGGTACCCGAGGGCAAGCAGCAGATTCCGGTGGATGCCGTGCGGGGGCTGATCGAGTTCGTCGGCCTGAGCAGCCAGTACCGGGGCGCGCGGGTGGCCCTCGTCGAGCCGGCCGATGCGCTCAATGCCGCCTCCGCCAATGCCCTGCTCAAGACGCTGGAGGAGCCGCCGCCGGATGCGGTGCTGATCCTGGTCAGCAGCCGTCCCAGTCGGCTGCCGGTGACCATCCGCAGTCGCTGCCAGCGGGTGCAGCTTTCGCCGCCGCCCAAGGATCAGGTGCGGGGCTGGCTGCAGGCCAGCCATCCCGGCCTGGAGGCGGAGCGCATCGGCGAACTGCTGGCCATGGCGCATGGCGCGCCGCTGGCCGCCGCGGCGCTGCTGGAGG
>JALWNJ010000036.1 GCA_026995955.1 Gammaproteobacteria bacterium | reverse complement strand
CATCTCCAGCGCCAGCACCGCCTCGGCGATCAGCTCGCCGGCATTGGGGCCGACCATGCCGGCGCCGATGAGCCGGCCATCCTCGCCGAACAGCACCTTGGTCATGCCCTCGTTGCGGCCCAGCGAGAGGGAGCGGCCGGAGGCGGCCCACGGGAACACGCCCTTCTCGTAGGAGATGCCCTCGGCCCTGGCCTGTTCCTCGGTCATGCCCATCCAGGCCACCTCGGGGTCGGTGTAGGCCACCGACGGAATGGCGCGGGCATCGTTGTACGACTTGAGCCCGGCGATCACCTCCGCGGCGATGAAGGCCTCGTAGGTGGCCTTGTGCGCCAGCATGGGCTGCCCGACGATGTCGCCGATGGCGAAGATGTGCGGCACATTGGTGCGCTGCTGGCGATCGACCGGGATGAAACCGCGTTCGTCCACCACCACGCCGGCCTTGTCGGCATCGATGAGGCCACCGTTGGGCTGGCGACCGATGGCCACCAGCACGCGGTCGAAGACATCGTGCTCGGGTGCGCCCTTGCCCTCGAAATGGCACTTAAGGCCACGCTTCTGCGGCTCGATGGCGGTCACCCGGGTGTTCAGGTAGATGTTCTCGAACCGTCCCTTGAGACGCCGCTCCAGGGGGCGCACGAGGTCGCGGTCGGCGCCGGGGATGAGGCCGCCGGAGAGTTCCACCACCGTCACCTGGCTGCCCAGCGCGTCGTACACGGTGCCCATCTCCAGGCCGATGATGCCGCCGCCCACCACCAGCAGGCGCTTGGGGATCTCCTCCAGCGCCAACGCATCGGTGGAGTCCATCACACGCGGATCGTCCCACGGGATGAAGGGCAACTTGGTGACCCGCGAGCCGGCGGCGATGATGGCATGATCGAAGGAGATGGTCTGCGTGCCGTTCTCGCCCTCCACGCTGAGGGTGTGGGGCGAGGTAAAACGGCCATAGCCGGTGACCACCTTGACCTTGCGCTGTTTGGCCAGCTGCGCCAGGCCGCCGGTGAGTTTGCCGATCACCGATTCCTTGAAGCCGCGCAGGCGGTCGAGGTCGATCCTGGGCTTGCCGAAGCTGACGCCGTGCTCCGCCATCTCGGCCGCCTCGTTGATGATCTGGGCGGTGTGCAGCAGGGCCTTGGAGGGGATGCAGCCGACATTGAGGCACACCCCGCCGATGACCGGATAGCGTTCCACCAGCACCACCTGCTTGCCGAGGTCGGCGGCGCGGAAGGCAGCGGTGTAGCCGCCGGGACCGGAGCCCAGCACCAGCACCTCGGCATGCAGGTCGGCCTCGCCCTGCGGGGCAGCCGCAGGCGTGGGGGCCGCGGGGGCAGCCGACGATTCCTGCGCAGCAGCAGCAGCCTCCGCCTGAGCGGGTGCCGCTTCCGGCGCTGCCTCGTCCGGGGCCTCGGCGCCGGCCGCGCCGGCCTCGATGCGGGCGATGGGGGTACCCTCGGAGACCTTGTCGCCGACGGACACCAGCACCTCGCGCACGGTACCGGAGACCGGCGAGGGGATCTCCATCGAGGCCTTGTCGGACTCGACGGTGATCAGCGAATCCTCCTCGGCCACGGAGTCGCCGGGGGCCACCAAGACCTCGATGACCTCGACCTCCTTGAAGTCGCCGATGTCCGGTACGCGGACTTCTCTGATCTCGCTCATGTTGTTCCCTCCCGTGTCGGCCTCAGACGAGCAGGCGCCGGATGTCGGACAGCAGCG
>JALWNJ010000035.1 GCA_026995955.1 Gammaproteobacteria bacterium | reverse complement strand
GGCTAGCAGGATCCACAGCGCGCCCTCGCGCAGGCCGCGGCTCACCTGCGTGCCGAGCGGCTTGCCCGTGGTCTTTTTCGGTCTTGCCTGCTTTGCCTGTGCCAAGATTGAAACGATTTCTCAGGTTGATTCGATAATCTACTGATTATACACAAGGAACGCGCACCTGACCTACAGGCCGAGATCCGCCTTTACGGCCGGATGCACCAGCTCGCCGTCGCGCGTGTTGATGGCGTCACGCAGGGCATCATCGTCCATCCAGCGGCCCGAGGCAATGCGCAGCACCTCCGGCAACAGGGCCGAGGACAGGGCCTGCGAGGCGCTGCGCGGCACCGCGCCCGGCAGGTTGGTGACGCTCAGGTGCTGCACTCCGTGCACCCGGTACACCGGCTCCTCCCAGGTCACCGGCCGGGCCGTCTCCACGCAACCGCCCTGGTCGATGGAGATGTCCACGATCACGCTGCCCTCGAGCATCGCCCGCACCATGTCCTCGGTCACCAGGTGCGGCGCCCGATGGCCCGGCCGCAACACCGCCCCGATCAACAGATCGGCCCTGGCGCTCTGCTCGCGGATGCGTTCATGATAGGCATGCAGCGCGGTGATGCCGGGATGCAGGTCATGGAATCGCTGCAGCTTGTGCCGGTCGATGTCGAGGAGCGTGACCCGTGCGCCCATCTGCGCCGCCAGCAGGGCGGCGGCGCCGCCGGCATGGCCGCCACCCAGCACCAGTACATGACCGCGGTCGGCACCGCCCAGACCGCCCAGCAGCCGCCCTGGCCCGCCCTCGGGCCGCATCAGGTGTACCGCCCCCTGCTGCACGGCGATGCGGCCCGCGATGATGCTCATGGGCGCCAGCAGCGGCAGATCGCCCGCCCGCTGCAGGGTCTCGAAGCCAATGGCGGTCAGGCCGATGTCCATCAGCCGGCGCGCCAGCTCCGGCTCGGCCGCCAGATGCAGGAAGCAGAACAGCAGGTGATCGCGGCGCAGGTGTTCGAGATCGGGGCCCCAGGGCTCCTTCACCTTCACCACCAGCTCGGCCTCGCCGTACAGGCTGGCGGCATCCGGACACAGCGTGACGCCATGGGCCACATAGGCCTCGTCGGCATGGCCCGAGGCCAGCCCCGCGCCGCGCTCCACGAACACCGCATGCCCGGCCCGCACCAGATCGCCGCAGGCCTCGGGCACCAGCGCCACGCGTCCCTCCAGCGGTTTCACCTCCTTCGGAATGCCGATCTTCATGCCCTGCCCTCCGGTCTTTTGAAGCGTTCCATTCCATGGCGTATCATGCGCGCACGCGCCCGGCTTGAAAAGCCGTCTCCCGCCCCCATCCAGGGCCCGACAGAACCACAGGAGATTTCTGCCCATGAGCGACACCAGGCATTGCCGCGTTCTCATCCTCGGCTCCGGCCCCGCCGGCTACACCGCCGCCGTCTATGCCGCCCGCGCCAACCTCGAGCCGGTACTCATCACCGGTCTGCAGCAGGGTGGGCAGCTCACCACCACCACCGATGTCGACAACTGGCCCGGCGATCACGAGGGCGTGCAGGGCCCCGAGCTGATGGAGCGCATGCGCAAGCATGCCGAGCGCTTCGGCACCGACATCGTGTTCGACCAGATCAACGAGGTGGACCTGTCGCAGCGCCCCTTCACCCTCAAGGGCGACTCCGGCAGCTACACCTGCGATGCCCTGATCATCGCCACCGGGGCCTCCGCCA
>JALWNJ010000034.1 GCA_026995955.1 Gammaproteobacteria bacterium | reverse complement strand
GGCTGCGTGCCTGGCTGCGCGTCTCGCCGAGCGCCTCGAGCTGGGCGCGATTGGGGCGTCGCGCCCGGGCCAGCGCCTCGGCCAGGCGCTCGCGGCGCACCGGCTTGAGCAGGTAGTCCACCGCCTGCGCCTCGAAGGCCTCCAGTGCATGTTCGCCGTAGGCGGTGGTAAAGACGATGGCCGGCGGCGTCTCCAGCGCGGCCAGGTGCCGCGCCGCCTCCAGTCCGTCCATGCCCGGCATGCGGATGTCCATCAGCACCACATCGGGCTGCAGCCGCTGCACCTGTTGCAGTGCCTCGCGGCCGTTGCCGGCCTCGCCCACCGGCTCGGCCTCGGGCAGCCCCTCGAGCATCTGCCGCAACCGCTGGCGCGCCAGCGGCTCGTCGTCGACCACCAGCACCTTCATGCCGTATCCTCCTCCGGTATGCAGAAGCGCACCCGATAGCGGCCGTCCGCCTCGACGACCTCGAGACAGCTCTGCGCGCCGTAACGCAGCCGCAGGCGCTCGCGGATGTTGGCCTGGGCCATGTGGTTGCCGTCCGCATGCGCGCTCTGGCCCCGGGGCGGCAGGGGGTTGTCCACCTCGACACAGATGCGGCCTTCCTCGCCGCGCACGGTCACGCGCACTTCGCCGCCTTCCGGCAGCGGCTCGATGCCATGATAGACCGCATTCTCCACCAGCGGCTGCAGGCACAGGGCCGGCACCGGGCGGCTCTGGTCGAGCCCCTCGTCCACGGCCCACACCACGCGCAGGCGTTCGCCCAGGCGCAGCTGCTCGATCTCCAGATAGCGCCGCGCCAGCTCCAGCTCCTCGGCCAGCGGCCGCAGCTCGGCACCCGCCAGGGCGGCGCGGAACAGGCTGGAGAGATCCTCCACCGCCTGCTCCGCCCGCTGCGGATCGATGCCGATGAGACTGGCGATGGTGTTCATGCTGTTGAACAGGAAGTGCGGCCGGATGCGTGCCTGCAGGGCCTCGATCTGCGCCTCGGCCCGCGCCTGTAGACTGGCGCGCCACTGCTGCTGAACCCAGAAGTAGCGCAGCAGCACGGTGAGCAGGATCAGGGTGATGCCGCCGGTCTTCACCAGCAGCGCCTCCGGCGTGACCTGCACCAGCGCACCCAGCCCCTGGTGCAGGATCAGCCACAGGGCGAGCTGCGACATCAGCAGCGACATGCCGAGGCCGACGATGAACACCAGCACGATCTGCGCCGGCAGGCTCATGCGCGCGATCAGCCGGCGCAACAGGCACAGCACCGCCACCGTGGCCAGCACGATCCACTGCACGAACAGCGAAAGCTGCGACAGCTCGCCCCAGAAGCGCCCGTCGAGCGGCGCCGAGGCCAGGGTCAGCACCAGCGCCAGCAGCTCGCCCCCCAGCACCGCCACCAGCACCGCCTGCGGCTGGCACAGATCCGGCAGCAGCGCCTGATTCCCCGCGGCGGCGTTCCTCTTTTCCATGCGCAGAGTGTCGACGCTCCGGGCGCGGCTTGCAAGCGGGTATAATGGCGCCGTGCCGGCCCCGGGCCACACCTGCCCCGGGGCTCCGGTTCACATTCCGATACCCCCAATCCACCACCCAGCCATCGAGGAACACCCCATGCGCCCCAGCGGCCGACAGCCCGACCAGCTCCGCCCGATCCGCTTCACCCGCCATTACACCAAGCACGCCGAGGGATCGGTGCTGGTCGAGTTCGGCGACACCCGTGTCATCTGCACCGCCACCGTGGAGGAGCGCGTCCCGCCCTTCCTCAAGGGCCAGGGTCAGGGCTGGGTGACGGCCGAATACGGCATGCTGCCGCGCTCCACCGGCTCGCGCATGGCGCGCGAGGCGGCACGCGGCAAGCAGGGCGGGCGCACCATGGAGATCCAGCGCCTGATCGGCCGTGCCCTGCGCGCGGCGGTGGACCTGGAGGCACTCGGCGAGCGCCAGATCTTCGTCGACTGCGATGTCATCCAGGCCGATGGCGGCACCCGCACCGCCGCCATCACCGGCGGCTTCCTGGCACTGCACGATGCCGTCGATGGCCTGCTGCAACAGGGGCTCATCGAACGCAACCCGCTGCACGGCATGATCGCCTCGGTGTCGGTCGGCATCTGGGAGGGAACGCCGGTGCTCGACCTCGACTATGCCGAGGATTCCACGGCGGAAACCGACATGAATGTGGTGATGAACGACGGTGGCGCCTTCATCGAGGTCCAGGGCACCGCCGAGGGCCACGCTTTCCGCCGCGATGAGCTAGAATCCATGCTGGATCTTGCCCAAAAGGGCATTTCCGAACTCATTGAAAAACAGCGGGAAGCACTGGAAGGCAACTGAAATGCAGCGCATCGTCCTGGCAACCGGAAATCCGGGCAAGGTCAGGGAATTTACCGACATTCTCTCCGATCTCGACCTCGCCATCCGGCCGCAGTCCGACTTCGGCGTGCCCGATGTCGAGGAGACCGGGCTGTCCTTCGTCGAGAACGCCATTCTCAAGGCGCGCAACGCCGCCGCCCACACCGGCCAGCCGGCGATCGCCGACGACTCCGGCCTGGAGGTGGACGCCCTAAACGGCGCGCCCGGCATCTATTCCTCGCGCTACGCCGGCCCCGCCGCCAGCGCCGAGGACAACAACCGCAAGCTGCTGCGCGCGTTGGAAGGCGTCCCCGAAGCGGAGCGCACCGCCCGTTTCATCTGCCTGATCGTCTATCTGCGCTACGCCGACGACCCCACCCCGATCATCGCACAGGGGGTGTGGGAGGGCCGCATCCTCACCGAGCCGCGCGGTGACGGCGGCTTCGGCTACGACCCGGTGTTCTGGGTGCCCACCCATGGCTGTTCCTCGGCCGAGCTGCCGCCGGAGGAAAAGAACCGCATCAGCCACCGCGGCATCGCGCTCAACATCTTCAAGCACCAGATGGGCCTGCTCCTCGACGGCCGCGACTGAGCCCGCCATGCCCCAGGCCATTCCGCTCGGGCTCTATGTCCACATCCCCTGGTGCGTGCGCAAGTGCCCGTACTGCGACTTCAACTCCCATGCCGTGGGCGACGGGCCCATCCCCGAGCAGGCCTATGTCGATGCCCTGCTGCGCGACCTGGAGCTGGAGCTGCCGCTGGTCTGGGGCCGCCGGGTGCAGAGCCTGTTCCTCGGCGGCGGCACGCCCAGCCTGTTCTCGGCCGAGGCCCTGGCGCGCCTGCTGTCGGGCATTCGCGCGCGCCTGCCGCTGGTGTCGGACTGCGAGATCACCCTGGAGGCCAACCCCGGCACCGTCGAGCAGGCACGCTTCGCCGACTATCGCGCGCTCGGCATCAACCGCCTGTCGCTGGGCATCCAGAGCTTCGACGACGCGCTGCTGCAACGCCTCGGCCGCATCCACGACGGCGCCGAGGCGCGCCGGGCCATTGACGCCGCCCTGGCCGCCGGCTTCGACAATTTCAATCTCGACCTCATGTTCGGGCTGCCGGGCCAGGACCCGGAGGCCGGGCTGGCCGACCTGCGCACGGCGCTGTCCTATGCCCCGCCGCACCTGTCCTGGTACCAGCTCACGCTGGAGCCCAACACCCTGTTCCATGCCCGCCCGCCGCGCCTGCCCGACGAGGAAGCCGTGGACCGGCTCTACCGGGCGGGGCTGGCCCTGCTGGCCGAACACGGCCTGCATCAGTACGAGGTCTCGGCCCATGCCCGCCCCGGCCATGCCTGCCGCCACAACCGCAACTACTGGGAATACGGCGACTACCTGGGCATCGGCGCCGGCGCCCACGGCAAGCTCAGCCTGCCGGACGAGCGCATCCTGCGCCGTGCCCGCCAGCGCCAGCGGCAACGCTACCTGCCGGACGCCGGCAGCGCAGCGGCCATCACCAGCGAGCAGACCGTATCCCCGGCCGAACGGCGTTTCGAATTCATGCTCAACGCCCTGCGCCTGCGCGGGGGCTTCGATCTCGCACTGTTCCGCGCCCGCACCGGCCTCGAAGACGGGGCGCTGGAACCCGAACTCGGCGAACTGCTGGAGGAAGGTCTATTATCGAAGACAGGCACCCGCATCCGTCCATCCGAGCGGGGCTGGCGCTTTCTCGACGAACTGACCGCGAGGTTCCTGCCCGAGTGAACATCCGGCCGCCGCCCTACACCCCCATCCCCTGCGCCCGCTACAGCGAGCTGGAACTGGCCATCATGCACCGCCGCACCCTGCGCCTGGCCCTGCGCGGCGGGCGCCATCCGGGCCGCATCAGCACCCTCAGGCCACTCGACCTGCGCACCCGGCGCCACGCCGAATACCTCATCGGACGCACCCCCGCAGGCACCCTGCGGGTACTGCGGCTGGACCGGATCCTGCGCATGCTGGACGGCAACCCGGGGTGAAGGGAGGGCGTGATGAATGGCGCGGGCAAAAGAAACCCCGGCCTGTCAGGGGGGAGGGCAGACCGGGGAACCGCTCCGGCCTTGGGGATGCCGGATTCCCGCTCAGGGAGGAAGCGGGCTCGCGTCAGGGGATGACGCTCACGGATTGAGACGCCCGCGGCAGGAAAAGGTTCCCTGGCCGGAAAAATCGGCCGCCCACAAAAAACCCCGCCGAAGCGGGGTTTTTGTGCATCTGCGAGGACTGGCCTCAGCTGATGACGGTCACATTCGTGGCCTGCGGACCCTTGGGACCGTTTTCCACCTCGAAGCTGACCTGCTGGCCTTCGGCAAGGCTCTTGAAGCCGTCCGAATTGATGGCGGAGAAGTGCACGAACACGTCGCCACTGCCGTCGGACGGAGCGATGAAGCCGAAGCCCTTGGATTCGTTGAACCACTTGACTGTACCAGTTGCCATATTTCCATACCTTGAAAAGAGAAAAACAAAACGCCTGTGCCTGGCGGGCGGGATGATTCGAGCAGAAAAACCGGAAGGAAGATCTGGCGGGAAAGATCCCTTGCGAAACACAATGCCCGATCGATTATACGCGCTTTTCCCCAAAGTACCAGCGAAATCTGCAGGCACCCCGCAAAAACCTTTCCGGCCCGCGAACCGGGTTTTTTGTGTATATAATAAATGGCATGGACATCGAGTACGACGCAGGGAAGCGGGAATGGACCCTGCGCCACCGCGGGCTGGACTTTGCGCGTTGTGGCGAGGTGTTTGGCGGTGTCACCGTCACCCGCGAGGACCTTCGGCACGATTATGGCGAACACCGCTTCATCACGGCGGGCATACTCGATGGCCGCATGGTCGTCGTGGTGTGGACACCACGCGGACAGGCAAGGCGCATCATTTCGATGAGGAAGGCCAATGAGCGAGAAATCCGGCGATTTGCACCGCAAATCCACGCTGCCCGACCCTGACGAGGCACCGGAACTGGACGAGGAATTCTTCGCCCGGGGCGAGTGGCGCGTGGGCGAGCAGCGCGTTTCACCCACCGAGGGACGCCGTGCCGCCGGCAAGGCCCTGCGTCGCGGACGACCGCGCAAGGCCAACCCCAAGGTGCCGATCCACATCCGCTTCTCGCCCGAGGTGGTGGCCTGGTTCCGTGCCACCGGCAAGGGCTGGCAGACACGCATGGACGAGGCACTCAAGGAGTGGATCGCGCAACGGGAGCGCCACTCCGGCCCCTGACCCGGCACCCGTCAACGCGGACCACGGCTCAGTGCGCCTCCTCCCAGTTGGCGCCCACGCCGATGCCCACTTCCAGCGGCACCCGCAGCTCGGCGGCGCGGCTCATGCGCTGCTCGCTCTCGCCGCGGGCGGTGTCCACGAAATCCGCGTCGATCTCGAACACCAGCTCGTCGTGCACCTGCATGATCATGGCGATGCGCGCACCGTGGCCCGCGCCGATCCAGCGGTGCAGGTCGATCATGGCGCGCTTGATGATGTCGGCGGCGGTGCCCTGCATGGGCGCGTTGATGGCGGTGCGCTCGGCGTACTGGCGGCGCTGGGCGTTGCGGCTGCGGATCTCCGGCAGGTACAGACGGCGCCCGAACAGGGTCTCGACGAAGCCCTGGCGGCGCGCCTTCTCGCGCGTCTCGTCCATGTAGCGGCGCACGCCGGGATAGCGCGCGAAGTAGAGGTCGATGTATTCCTGCGCGATGGCGCGATCGACGCCGAGCTGCTTCGCCAGACCGAAGGCCGACATGCCGTAGATGAGGCCGAAGTTGATGGCCTTGGCCGCCCGGCGCTGCTCGTCGGTGACCTGGTCCTCGGGCACGCCGAACACCTCGGCGGCGGTGGCGCGGTGGATGTCGCGCCCCTCGGCGAAGGCGCGCAGCAGGCCCTCGTCGCCGGACAGATGGGCCATGATGCGCAGCTCGATCTGGGAATAGTCGGCGGCCAGGATGACCCGCCCCGGCGGTGCCACGAAGGCCTCGCGGATGCGCCGCCCCTCGCGGGTGCGGATGGGGATGTTCTGCAGGTTGGGGTCGGATGAGGACAGCCGGCCGGTGGCCGCCACCGCCTGATGGTACGAGGTGTGCACGCGCCCGGTGTCGGGATTGACCATCTGCGGCAGCTTGTCGGTGTAGGTGCTCTTGAGCTTGGACAGGCTGCGCCAGTCGAGGATCACGCGCGGCAGCTCGTAGTCCTCGGCGAGCTGCACCAGCACTTCCTCGGCGGTGGAGGGCTCGCCCTTGGGGGTCTTCTTGAGCGGCGGGATGCCCAGCTTGTCGAACAGGATGTGGCGCAGCTGCTTGGTGGAGCCGAGGTTGAAGGGCTCGCCCGCCAGCTCGTGGGCGCGCCGTTCCAGCTCGGCCATGCGCTCGGCCAGCTCCTGGCTGATGCGGCCGAGCAGGGCGGTGTCGATCAGCACCCCGGTGCGCTCCATGTCCGACAGCACCGGAATCAACGGGATCTCGATCTCCTCGTACACCCGTTTCGGCCCCTCGCGTTCCTCGAGCAGCGGCCACAGGTGCCGGTGCAGGCGCAGGCACAGGTCGGCGTCCTCGGCGGCATAGGGCACGGCCTGCTCCAGCGCCACCTGGTTGAAGGGGATCTGCTTCGCGCCCTTGCCGGCCACCTCCTCGTACTTGATGTTGCAGTGGTCGAGATAGCGCTGGCACAGGCTGTCGAGGTCGTGCTGGCGGGCGCTGGAATCGTACAGGTAGGACTCCAGCATGGTGTCGTGGCGGATGCCGCGCAGGCTGATGCCGTGGTTGGCCAGCACATTGCGGTCGTACTTCAGGTGGTGGCCCAGCTTGGGCCGGTTGGGGTCCTCCAGCAGCGGCCGCAGCCGCGCCATGACACGGTCGAAGTCGAGCTGCTCCGGCGCGCCGGGATAGTCGTGCGCCAGCGGCAGGTAGGCGGCCTCGCCCGGCGCCACGGCGAAGCTCATGCCCACCACGCGGGCGCGCATGTAGTCGAGATCGGTGGTCTCGGTGTCAAAGGCGAACAGCTCGGCCTGCGCCAGCCGTTCCAGCCAGTGCTCGAGGCGCGCCTCGTCGAGGATCGCCTCGTAGCCGTCGCGATCCACCTGCACGGCGGCACCACCCTCGTCTTCGTTCACCACCTCGCCGGCGACCGCTTCCTCCAGCTCCCGCAGCCAGGTGCGGAACTCCAGGCGCCGGAACAGCTCGCGCAGCCGCTCGCGGTCGGGTTCGCGCAGCTGCAGCGCCCCGGGCGGAAGATCCAGATCGAGATCGCGGCGGATGGTCACCAGCCGCTTCGACAGCGGCAACTGGTCGAGGTGCTCGCGCAGCCGCTCGCCCACCTTGCCGCCGATCTCGTCGGCATGGGCGACGAGGTTCTCCAGCGTGCCGTATTTCTGCAGCCACTTGGCCGCGGTCTTGGGCCCCACCCCGGGGATGCCCGGCACGTTGTCCACCTTGTCGCCGATCAGCGCCAGGTAGTCCACGATCTGCTCCGGCGCCACGCCGAACTTCTCGATCACGCCCTCCCGGTCCAGGGTGGTGCCGGTCATGGTGTTGACCAGCGT
>JALWNJ010000033.1 GCA_026995955.1 Gammaproteobacteria bacterium | reverse complement strand
GGTCTCGGCCTTGGTCTCGGCCTTGGTCTCGGCCTTGGTCTCGGCCTTGGTCTCGGCCTTGGTCTCGGCCTTGGTCTCGGCCTTGGTCTCGGCCTTGGTCTCGGCCTTGGGTTCGGCCCTGGGTTCGGTGCTGGGTTCAGCCGCGGCCGGCGTCGCCATGGGCGTGGCCGGCTGGGCCGCGCCCGGCAGCGGCGCCGTGGCCACCGAACTCTGCTGCACACTGGCCTGCTGGCGAGCCTTGCGGCGCGCCTCGCGCCGGGCCTTGAGGTTCTGCCAGGCGGTGTACAGCAGGCTCATGGCCATGGCGAAAATCATCGCCAGCAGGCCCTTGACGAAGGTCAGCTTCTCGGCCAGCGTCGAACCGCCTGCAGCCGTCGCTGGTGCGGCTGCACCCGCGTTGCCGCCACCGGGCGGATCGATCGGACAGCTACCCATCGGCTCGCCCTCGGGATCGGGCGGGCAGAAGCCCTTGCGGCCGCTGATGCAGCCCAGCGGGATGACCAGCAGGGTCAGCAGGGTGGATACGGTGCCGCCGAACATCAGCGAGATGGCCATGCCCTGGAAGATCGGGTCGAACAGGATCACGCTGGAACCGAGCAGCAGGGCAAAGGCGGTGATGAGGATCGGGCGCGTCCGGGCCTTGCAGGCGAGGATGACGGCCTCGCGCACCGGGGCCCCGGCCTGCACCTCGTGCTTGGCGAAGTCCACCAGCAGGATGGAGTTGCGCACGATGATACCGGCCAGGGCAATGAAGCCGATCATCGAGGTGGCGGTGAACTCGGCATTGAGCAGCATGTGCCCGGGAATGATGCCGATCAGCGTCAGCGGGATTGGCGCCATGACGATGGCCGGCAGGGTGAAGTTGCCGAACTCCCAGACCACCAGCATGTAGATCAGGATCAGCGCCACGCCGAAGGCCATGCCCATGTCGCGGAAAGTCTCGTAGGTGACGGTCCATTCGCCGCCCCACTCGAAGCCGGACTCGTAGTCGGTCGGCGGCGGCCCGATCCAGTAGCTCCTGGGCTTGACGCCATCGGGCGCGACATAGTCCTTGAGCAGGTCCTGGACCTCGAGCATGCCGTAGATCGGTGCGGCATACTTGCCCACCGTCTCGGCGGTCACGTATTCCACCGCCCGCAGATCCTTGTGATAGATCGGCTTGTCCTGGATCTTCCTGACGAAGCGTCCCACCTCGGCCAGCGGTACGCTCTTGCCGGTACGGGCATTGGTCACCGGCAACTGGCCGAGACGGGACAGCTCACTGCGCTCCTCGAGCGGGATGTAGAGCACGATGAAGGTCGGCTCCAGCAGGGCGTGGTACTTGATGTCACCGACCTTGAACTCGCCCATGCTCATGGCCAGGGCGTTGTTGATGTCCTCGACCGTCACGCCCAGGCGCTGGGCCTTTTCACGGTCGACCTCGAAGTGCCAGACTTCGTAGTCTGCCTCGAGATAGTTGTCGACATCGTCCAGGCTTGGCGCCTGCTTGAAGAAGGCCGTCATGTCCTCGGCGAACTTGCGCCGGGTATGGGCATCGGGGCCGTGGATCTCGGCCACCACCGACTGCAGCACCGGGGGCCCGGGCGGCATCTCGACCACCTGGATCACGGCGCCGGCCGCTTCCGCCAGGGGCTTGAGCCGCTCGCGCACCTCGACCGCAATCTCGTGGCTGGTGCGGTCGCGCTCGTGCTTGTCGAGCAGCTGCACCTGGATGTCGC
>JALWNJ010000032.1 GCA_026995955.1 Gammaproteobacteria bacterium | reverse complement strand
GCCTTCGGCCGCAAGGTACCCTTCTCCATCACCTTCTGCGATCCCAATGTGGTGCAGGTTGGGCGGACGCGCGCCGAACTGGACGCCGAGGGCGTGGACTACCTCGTCGGGGCCATGAAGATGGCACCGCTGGGCCGCGCGCTCATCCTGGGCCGCAACCGGGGACTGATCCACCTCTACTGCGATCGCCGCGACGGCCGCCTGCTGGGCGCGGCCCTGTGCGCAGTGCGCGGCGAGAACCTGGGCCACCTGCTGGCCTGGTGCATCGAGCAGAACCTTACGGTGTTCGACATGCTGTGCATGCCCTTCTACCACCCGGTGGTGGAGGAGGCGCTGCAGGGCGCGCTGCGCCATGCCGCACGGCAGGTGGAACAGAAGCCCGATCTGCCCTGGGACCTCAAGCCGGGCGAATGAGGTGCGCCGACGGGTCGGAGCGCTACAGGGCCTCCGCTTCCACCTCCAGCCAGGCGCGGTTCACGTGCTTGCCGAAGAAGGTGTCAAACCCCACCCATTGCGACCAGCGTGACATCTTCGGCAACAGTTGTGCCTTGATCTCGTAGTCCTCGAGATCGTTGTCGAAGCCCTCGCGCACGGCCTGCATCAACAATTGCAGATAGTCGAGGTAGGGCTGCACCACCTCGGCCGCCGTGCCGCTCCGGCCATGGCCTGGCACGAACACCCGCACATCCGTCTTCAGGGCGCGTTGCAGCGCCTCGATGTTGCCCTGGATGCGCGCACTGCCATCGAACTGCCCCAGACGACCGCGGAAGGCGTTGTCACCCAGGAACAGGGTGCCGCTCTCGACATGGTGGATCATGATGTCGGTATCGGTATGTGACGGCGTACTGGCCAGGACGCGGAAGTGATGGCCGCCGATGACCAGCTCATCGCCGTCCCGCAGGGGCTGGGTGGGGGGCACGATGCGGGTACCCCGGCTATGGCCCCCGGTGGCCGACTCGAGCAACGCCAGCCAGGCATGGGCGCGTTCGCTCTCGGCCTGCTCGATCATCGCCGGATGGGCGTACCGCATGGCCTTGGGCCATGCCTCGGCCACCGCCTGATTGGCCAGCCAGTGATCGCCGTGGATGTGGGTGTCGATCACCGCCACCACCGGTCGGTCACTCACCTTGCGCAATTCCGCAATAACCTGGCGCCCGACCTCCAGCGTGCTGCCCGGATCGATCAGCACCAGTCCGGCCTCGGTCTCGACGATGGCCGGGTTGTTCATGAACCCGTGATTGCGCGCGTTGGGCTCGGCCAGGGGGCCGTGCATCACCCAGACGCCCTCGGCCACGGGCTCGAAACGGTAATCGCCCACCCCGGGCAGGGTCCAGGCCGGCAGGGCCGGCGGCAAAAGTAGAAACAGTACGGAGAGGTAACGCAACAGGGGCTTCATGTCGGGCTCGCTTGTTTGGACAGGGGAAGCCAACCCTGCCACGGCCGGAACAAAATGGCCAGTACCCGGCACCAAACGACGGGTATACTGATGGCCCCATGAGCCTGCGCCCGACGCCGTTCCAGACCATTCTCGTGATCTCCGTGCTGCTGCACGGAGCGCTGGGCTGGTGGTTGTCGCGCCACCCGCTGCTTTCGGCCACGGCGACGGCACCTCGAACACCGGTGATTCGCGTCACCCTGGCCCATGCGCTGCCCCGCCCGGAGCCGGAGATACCGCCACAGCCCGAAGCCGAACCGGAGCCTCCCGTCACGCCCCAGCCCGACCGGAC
>JALWNJ010000031.1 GCA_026995955.1 Gammaproteobacteria bacterium | reverse complement strand
GACGGGCGGCACAAGGCGAATCCAGTCACCCAGCGCCTCGCCGATGTCGGCCGGCAGGAGTTCGCGCCGTTCGTCCACCTTGAGCGGGATCTCGAAGGCGCGCTCGCACTCCAGCGCCTCGGCCGGCCGGCCCGACAGGGTCTCCAGCTGCAGGCGCACATGACGCACGAAGCTGAAGCGGCTCAGGGGAATGTCGTTTTCGGTCACGCGCGACACCCGGTAGCTGCCCTGCCCGATCTCGCCGGCACGATCCGCCGGTTTGGCCAGAATCAGGCGGCATTGCTCGTCCCATACCGTCGCCTGGCGCTGATCGATGGGTCGACCCTGCTGAAGGCGGATGCTGCGCTGTTCGGCAGCCACGGGAAGGGGCCGCGCAATCTCCAGCCGCATCCCCTCCAGGAATGCAGCCGACGGCGATCGATTCCAGCTCGCGGCACAGGCCGAGAGCAACAGCCCGGACAGGGCCAGCAGGATCCGGCACGGTGCCCTCACGGGGCGCGTTCCATGATCAGATAGTCGCCGAAGGCATGTCGGAACTCCTGCACCGTCACCGGGCCAACCGTTTCCGGCTCGCCCAGGCTGCCCGCATGCTGGCAACTGATGGTCTCGATCTCCGGTCCCTTGAGCGTGCGCAGCCAGAGGGTGGTCATCTGCAGCTCCTCGTCCCCCGAGGGCACGGTGTTGAAGGCCGTGCGCTCCACCCGGTACAGCCCGCCATTCACTGGCGCGTTCTGGCGTTCGGCGAAATGCAGGGTACACTTGACCTTCCAGGCAGTGACGCTGAACCAGCCCAGCGGTCGCCCCTGGGCAAAGCTGGCATTGGCACCGCCCGGCTCGAAGGGCCGCGCGATCTGCAGCGTGGCGCCTCGAGCCGCATCGTGCAGGGGCGGCGATGCGCCGTTCGGGGGCGCCGGGGCATCGCCCAACAGACTGCAACCGGACACGGCCAGGGCCATGACGAAGATCAGGGTGAGGACAGGGCGCAGGAACATGCGATGACTCCGGTTGCATCCGAGTCACCCATTCTATCGCCCGCGAGACAGGACCGAAAGCGCGCATGACCACAGCCGACCCCATGCTCGTGCTGGCCCGTGTGGCCACCACCCTGCTGGCCGGCGGCCTCCCGCTGCTGCTGGGTGCGCTCGCCACGCGCCCCGGTCGCAGCGTGCCGGAGGACAGCCGCTACCGGCACTGGCTGCCCTGGATCGGCCAGGCGGGACTGTTGCTGGCGCTGGGCGGGGGGCTGGCGGCGGCGCTGGCTCATGTCGGGCAGGTCGCCTTCCTGCTGGCCATCCTCGGCATGAGCTTCGTCTTCCAGCGCACCCATGTGCTGCGCCTGATCGAGGCCGCGCGCTGTCCGGCGCAGCGCGGCGACCGCGGCGCCGAGCGCCAGCTGGGGCTGGCGCTCGCACTCTGGTGGGGGGTGGCCGTGTTGCAGATCGCCGGCGCCTGGCTGGCGCTCTGGCTGCTCGACGCAAACGGATAAGCAATCCCCGCGACCACGCGGGCAGGGAGTCAGTCCAGCTCGCGCAACAGCCGGAAGCCCAGATTCACATCCAGCTCATCGCGCAGCCGCGGCAGACGCGCCGCGCTGCGGGCCAGCACTGCCGGGTCGAACCAGGAACCGCCCTTGACCACGATGCGCTTCGGGTCGCCTGCCGCGCCGGGCGTGCCGTCGCGGTTGGCATGGGCATGATGCGCAATCCAGGGCGAGCTGGTGAACTCCTGCACA
>JALWNJ010000030.1 GCA_026995955.1 Gammaproteobacteria bacterium | reverse complement strand
TTGCGCTTCCGCCTGGAACAGGGCATGCAGGTGCTGGTCCGGGCCCGCGTGAGCCTCTACGAACAGCGCGGCAACTTCCAGCTCATCGTCGAGCACATGGAAGAGGCCGGCCACGGTGCCCTGCAACGCGCCTTCGAGGAACTGCGCGCACGGCTGGCGGAGGAAGGGCTGTTCGACGAGGCACGCAAGCAGTCGCTGCCCGCATTCCCGGAGTGCCTGGGGGTCATCACCTCACCGAGCGGTGCCGTCATCCGCGACATCCTGCATGTGCTGAAGCGGCGCTTCCCGGGCCTGCCGGTGCTGCTGTATCCGGTGCCGGTACAGGGGGCCGACGCCGTGCCGGCCATCGTCGAGGCCCTGCACCGCGCCTGCAGCGAGGCGGTGTGCGATGTCCTCGTCCTGGCGCGCGGCGGCGGTTCGCTGGAGGACCTGCAGGCCTTCAACGACGAGCGGGTGGCGCGCGCCATCGCCGACTGTGCCATTCCCGTGGTCTCCGCCGTGGGTCACGAGACCGACTACACCATCGCCGATTTCGTTGCCGATCTGCGCGCGCCGACCCCGTCGGCGGCCGCCGAGCTGGTCAGTCCCGACCGGCAGGAACTGCTGGCCGACTGCCAGGCCTGGCGCGAGGCCCTGATCGACGCCATGCTGCGGCGTATCGAGTCGGCCGCCCTGCGCCTCGCCCACCTGCGGCAGCGGCTCGGGCAGCAGCACCCGGCGCGGCGGCTGGAACAGCATGCGCAGCGCATCGACGAACTCGAACTGCGGCTGCGCAACGGCTTGCAGATCACGCTGCGCCACCATCGACAGCGGCTGGATCATCTGCGCGTTCGCCTGCGCCAGCAGGCTCCGCTGACCCGCCTGGGACATCTGGAGCAGCAATGCAGCGGCCTGCGACAGCGCCTGCATGGTGCCATGCGGCATCGCCTTCAGAGCGAGCACCAGCTTCTTCAGGGCCTGGCCGGGCGACTGCACGCCTACAGCCCCCTGGCCACACTCGAGCGTGGCTACGCCCTGCCCCTCAGGTCAGATGGCCATCTGCTGCACAGCGTGCACGAGGCACAGCCGGGCGAGGCACTGGAACTGCGTCTGCGCGACGGTTGGCTGGATTGCCGGGTGGAAGCGACCCACCCGGAAGACTGACGGTTCCCGCAACCGCGTCCTCAGCCGCCGGCGTGAAGGTCACGCAGCGCCTGCGGCGTGATGTGGTCGTGCCCCGGCAAAGTGCCCTGCAAGACGCGCATCGGCGCATCCGGTTCCCCCAAACCATCGGTGACCAGCGTTGCCCCGGTGAAGTCCTCCTTCTCGGTGTAACCGTTGATGGTCACCAGCGTGCGCAGGCCGGCCCCGGTGGCGGAGCGCAGACCGTTGCGCGAATCCTCCAGCGCCAGTGCCTCCCCGGGTGCCAGCCCCATGCGCTCCAGCACCCAGTGATAGATGTCGGGCGCGGGCTTCTTGGCCGGCACGATGTCCCCGGCGCCGATCACCTCGAACCAGCCGATACTGTCCTCGCCCAGCGTGGCCGAGAGCAGCGCCGTGACATTGGCCGGGGTGGTGGTGGTAGCAATCGCCAGCCGCAGACCCTCGTCCAGCGCCTGGCGCAGCAGGCGCTCCACGCCGGGACGCAGGGGAATGCGCCCCTCTGCCAGCAGGGCCAGATAGTGCCGCGTCTTGGCCTGATGCAGCTCGGGGATCAGCGTGTCGATGTCGTCACGCTGCAGGAACTCCGGGCGATGGCCGGAG
>JALWNJ010000029.1:7267-8007 GCA_026995955.1 Gammaproteobacteria bacterium | reverse complement strand
CGCCGGGGCCTTGTCGGCGCTCTTCCACAGGATCGAGGCGCAACCCTCGGGCGAGATGACGGAATAGGTGCTGTATTCCAGCATCAGGATGCGGTCGCCGACGCCGATGGCCAGTGCCCCGCCGGAACCGCCCTCGCCGATGACGGTGCAGAGGATGGGGGTCCTGAGACTCGACATGACGAACAGGTTGCGGGCGATGGCCTCGCTCTGGTTGCGCTCCTCGGCATCGATGCCCGGATAGGCGCCCGGGGTGTCGATGAAGGTGAGGATGGGCAGGCGGAACTTCTCGGCCATCTCCATCAGGCGCAGGGCCTTGCGGTAGCCTTCCGGGCGCGGCATGCCGAAGTTGCGGCGCAGCTTTTCCTTGGTGTCGCGCCCCTTCTGCTGGCCAATGACCATTACCGGCTGGCCCTCGAAGCGGGCGATGCCACCGACGATGGCGGGGTCGTCGGCAAAGTGCCGGTCGCCGTGCAGCTCCTCGAAGTCGGTGAAGAGGTGTTCGATGTAGTCGAGGGTGTAAGGACGGCACGGATGCCGGGCCAGCTGCGAGACCTGCCAGGGCGTCAGCTTGCTGAAGATGGACTCGGTCAGGGTCTTGCACTTGGCCTGCAGCTTGGCGATCTCCTCGTTGATGTTGATCTCGGCATCATCGGTGAGATAGCGCAGCTCCTCGATCTTGGCCTCGAGCTCGGCGATCGGCTGTTCGAAATCAAGGAAGTCCGGGTTCATGTCGTCATTGC
>JALWNJ010000029.1:0-7257 GCA_026995955.1 Gammaproteobacteria bacterium | reverse complement strand
TGCGTAGGGTCACCACATTATGCCAGAAGGCGCGGCCCGTGCCCATTGGCGGGCGCCGTGCGCCGGGACCGCAACGGAGGGTCGATCACACTTGAAATCAGAGAGTTAAACGATTTTCCCGAGCCCGGGTATCAGCTGCCCTGTCCGTATTGCAACTGGACATCGATCACACCCGGGACGCGCTGCAGGGCCTGCAGCAGGTCGGGGCGCGGATGCACGGCCCCGGCCTCGGGCAGCCGCAGGCAGACGCTGGCGTCGCGGTTTCGGTAGCGCACGAGCACCTGGCAGCGG
The DNA here is from genome assembly GCA_026995955.1 of Gammaproteobacteria bacterium. GTDB lineage: Bacteria > Pseudomonadota > Gammaproteobacteria > J044 > J044 > J044. The sequence goes on along the minus strand of JALWNJ010000029.1, from coordinate 6,966 downwards.
CCCGCGCGATGGGGTTCCAGAGCGGCCAGCAGGCCATCCGCTGCCTGTGGCGGGGCCTGGCGGCCGTCGAGGCGGATCACCATGCGCCGCGCCAGCCGTTCCCGTGCCTGGGCCAGATCCATGCATTCCTGTGCACGCAGGCTGTAGCGTTCGGCGCGTTCGTCGAAACCGAGCTGGCCGCGCACCACCACGATGCTGTCCGCGGAGAGCAGATGCTGTGCCTGTTCGAAGGCCTCGGCGAAGAACAGCACCTCGATGCGGCCGCTGCGGTCGTCCAGCGTGACCACCGCCCACTTGCGGCCGCTGTTGTTGGTGCGCACGCGGATGCCGATGATCATGCCCGCCACCAGGGCCTCGCGCGCGCGTTGCCGCCCGCCCTCCTGGGGCGGGGAATCGAGCCCCATGTCGCCAATGCGCTGGCCGGTGATGGCGAGCAGCTCGTCGGCATAGCGGTCCACGGGATGGCCGGTGAGGTACAGTCCCAGGGTCTCCTTCTCGCCGGCCAGCCGGATGTCGTCGTCCCATTCCGGCAGGTCGGGCAGCACCGCCTCCACCACCTCGGTCTCGACCACCTCGCCGAACAGGTCCTCCTGGCCGCTGACCTGGTCGCGGCGGAACTGCTCGGCGATGCGCAGCGCCTCGGGGATGCCGGCCATCAGGCTGGCGCGGTTGGGCCCCAGGCTGTCCAGTGCGCCGGCCTTGATCATGGCCTCCAGGGTGCGGCGATTGAGCTTGCCGGCCTCCAGCCGGCGGCAGAAGTCGGCCATGCCGGTGAACGGGCCATTGGCCTCGCGGTCGGCGATGAGCCCCTCGACGGCCCCCTCTCCCACGCCCTTGATGGCGCCGAGGCCGTAGAGGATGGTGCGTTCGTCCACGGCGCGGAAATTGGCCCAGGAGCGGTTGATGTCCGGCGGCACCACCTCGAGTCCCATGCGTCGGCACTCGTCGATCAGGGTCACTACCTTGTCGGTATTGTCCATGTCGGCGGACAGCACGGCGGCCATGAACCAGGCGGGATAATGGGCCTTGAGCCAGGCGGTCTGATACGACAGCAGCGCATAGGCGGCAGAATGCGACTTGTTGAAGCCGTAGCCGGCGAACTTCTCCATCAGGTCGAAGATGTAGCCGGCGGTGCCTTCCTCGACGCCGCGTTCGAGCGCGCCCTTCATGAAGATCTCGCGCTGCTTGGCCATCTCCTCGGGCTTCTTCTTGCCCATGGCCCGGCGCAACAGGTCGGCGCCGCCCAGGGTGTAGCCGGCCAGCACCTGGGCGATCTGCATCACCTGCTCCTGGTAGAGGATGATGCCGTAGGTGGGCTTGAGGATGGGTTCCAGGTCGGGGTGCGGATATTCGATGCGCGCCCGACCGTGCTTGCGGTTGATGAAGTCGTCCACCATGCCGGACTGCAACGGCCCGGGGCGGAACAGGGCCACCAGGGCGACGATGTCCTCGAAGGTGTCGGGCTGCAGGCGGCGGATGAGGTCCTTCATGCCGGCGGATTCCACCTGGAACACGGCGGTGGTCTCCTGGCGCTTGATCAGCTCGAAGGTGGCGGCGTCGTCCAGTGGCAGGCGGTTGATGTCCAGCGGCTCCTCGCCGGCCGCGCGGCGTGCCTCGTTGATGGCCTGCACCGCCCAGTCGATGATGGTGAGCGTGCGCAGGCCAAGGAAGTCGAACTTGACCAGGCCGATGGCCTCGACATCGTCCTTGTCGAACTGGGTCACCAGCCCTTGCCCGCCCTGTTCGCAGTACAGAGGCACGAAGTCGGTGAGGTCCGAGGGCGCGATGACCACGCCGCCCGCGTGCTTGCCGGCGTTGCGCGCCAGACCCTCGAGCTTGCGCGCCAGGTCGATGAGGGCACGGACTTCCTCTTCCTGCTCGTAGGCCTCACGCAGCTCCTCCGACTGCTCGAAGGCCTTGTCCAGGGTCATGCCGACCTCGAACGGGATCATCTTGGCGATGCGGTCGACGAAGCCGTAGGGATGGCCGAGCACGCGCCCCACATCGCGCACCACGGCCTTGGCCGCCATCGAGCCGTAGGTGATGATCTGCGACACCTGGTTGCGACCGTACTTGCGCGCCACGTAATCGATGACGCGGTCGCGGTTGTCCATGCAGAAGTCGATGTCGAAGTCCGGCATCGACACGCGTTCGGGGTTGAGGAAGCGCTCGAACAGCAGGTCGTAGCGCAGCGGGTCGAGGTCGGTGATCCTGAGCGCGTAGGCCACCAGCGAGCCGGCACCGGAGCCGCGCCCGGGTCCGACCGGGATGCCGTTGCGCTTGGCCCACTGGATGAAGTCCGCGACGATTAGGAAGTAGCCCGGGAACTTCATCTGCACGATGACATCGAGTTCCGTTTCCAGCCGTTCCTCGTAGCGACGGCGCTTCTCTCCGGCCTCGGGATCGTCGGGGTCGATCAGGTAGGGTATCCGCTCCGCCAGTCCCTCGCGCGCCTGCTGACGGAAGTATTCGTCGAGGGTCATGCCCTCGGGTACCGGGAAGTCGGGCAGGTAGTAGGTGCCCATCTTCAGCTCGAGGTTGCAGCGACGGGCGATTTCGACACTGTTCTCCAGTGCCTCGGGCAGATCGGCGAAGAGCTCGCACATCTCTTCCTGGCTGCGCAGGTACTGCTGCGGGCTGTAGCGGCGCGGCCGGCTGCGGTCGTCCAGGGTGTAGCCGTCATGGATGCAGACGCGGGCCTCGTGGGCCTCGAAGTCCTCCTCGGCCAGGAAGCGGACATCGTTGGTGGCCACCACCGGCAGGCCGAGTCGGGCCGCCAGCGCCACGGAGCCCTCGATGACCTCGTCCTCCCCTTCCCGGCCGGTGCGGACGAGTTCCAGGTAGTAGCGATCCGGGAACAGGCGGGCCCACTCTGCGGCCAGCGTTTCCGCCTGCTCCGCATGGCCGGCCAGAAGGGCCATGCCGACATCCCCCTCGCGGGCACCGGAGAGCGCGATCAGGCCGCGGCAGTTGTCCTCGTTCAGCCAGTCGCGCTCGATCATCGGCACGCCGCCGTGCTGGCCCTCGATGTAGGCCCGGGAGATGAGCCGCGACAGGTTCAGATAGCCGCTGCGGTCCTGACACAGCAGGGTGAGCCGGGCCGGTGGCTCGTCCGGCTGGCGGGCGCGGATCAGCAGATCGCAGCCGAGGATGGGCTTGATGCCGGCGGCCAGCGCCGCCTTGTAGAACTTGACGGCGGCAAACAGGTTGCTCTGGTCGGTCAGTCCCATTGCCAGGCCGCCGTCCGCCGCCACCGCCTGCACCATCGGCTTGACGCGCAGCAGGCCATCGACCAGCGAATACTCGCTGTGCACGCGCAGGTGGACGAAACGGTGGCTCTTGCTCATTCCAGATCCAGGGTCATTTGTTCGAGCAGGCTGCGTACCGGGGCGAAGCTGCGCCGGTGGACCGGACAGGGGCCGTGGCGGGCCAGCGCCTCCATGTGCGCCCGGGTGCCGTAGCCCATGTGCCGGTCGAAGCCGTATTCCGGCCATTGCCGGTGGAGATCGCGCATCAGCGCGTCACGATGCACCTTGGCCAGGATCGAGGCGGCGCTGATGCAGGGCACCTTGCCGTCACCGCCGACCACGGCCTCGGCCGGACAGGGCAACTCGGGCAGCCGGTTGCCGTCCACCAGCGCTCGCTGGGGCCGCAGGCCGAGCCCATCGAAGGCGCGGCGCATGGCCAGCAGGCTGGCCTGCAGCACATTGATGCGGTCGATCTCCTCCACCGCGCACAGGCCGATGGCCCAGGCCAGGGCACTGTCGCGGATGGCCTCGGCCAGGCGTTCGCGCCGCGCCGCGGTGAGCTTCTTGGAATCGTCCAGCCCGTCCGGGATGCGTTGCTCGTCCAGGATGACGGCGGCGGCTACCACCGGCCCCGCGAGCGGGCCGCGTCCTGCCTCGTCCAGGCCGGCGATGAGGGGCTTCATGGGCTGGGGCTGGCTCCGGTCATGCTTTACACTGAAGCCATCAACATAGCATCCCGGCCCGGGGGATTACAGCTTGAACGACAGCGACAAATCTGCTCCATGCGTGATGGTGGTCGCCGGCGAGGCCTCCGGCGACCTGCACGCGGCGCACTTCATCGAGGCCCTGCGCCGGCGCCGGCCGGCAGCCCGCTTCTGCGGCATGGGCAGCCAGCGCATGCGCGAGGCCGGCGCCGAGATCCTGGTGGATGCCGACGAGGTCTCGGTGATGGGCCTGTGGGAGGTGCTGGTCAAGTACCCGCATTTGCGAGAGCGGCTCGCTTTCCTGCGCCGCCGCATGCTGGAGATCCGCCCCGACCTGCTGGTACTGGTGGACTTCGTGGAGTTCAATCTCAAGCTGGCCGAGGCGGCCAAGGCCGCGGGCATCCCGGTGCTGTTCTATGTGAGTCCGCAGATTTGGGCCTGGCGGCCGGGCCGGGTGAAGAAGATTGGCGAGCGCATCGACATGATGGCCACCATCTTCCCCTTCGAGGTGCGTTACTACCGCGAGGCCGGCGTCCCGGTGCGCTATGTCGGCCATCCTCTCGTGGACGAGGTGCGCATCACCGAATCCCGGGAAGAGGCCCGCGCGGCCCTGGGCCTCGAGCCGGAGGGGCCGCTTCTGGGGCTGTTGCCGGGTTCACGCCAGAGCGAGGTGGCGCGCATCCTGCCGGTACTGATCGAGACCGCACGCAAGGTGCTGGAGCAGCATCCCGAGGCCCGTTTTGTCATTCCGGTGGCCCATACCATCGCTCGCGACAGCATCGAGGCGCCCGTCGCCGACAGCGGCCTGCCGATCCGTGTGGTGGAGGGGCAGTCGCACCGCGTCATGCGCGCCAGCGATGTGGTCATCACGGCCTCGGGCACGGCCACCCTGGAGGTGGCGCTGGTGGGCACGCCGATGGTCATCGTCTATCGCCTGTCACCGGTGAGCCATTTCATCCTCAGCCGCCTGGTGACCATCAATCATGTGGGACTGCCGAACATCGTCGCCGGGCGCGAGATCGTGCGCGAGTTCATCCAGGGCGCGGCGCGTCCGGAGGCGATCGCGGCCGAGGCCCTGCGGATCCTCGACGACCCGGCCTACCGGCACCGGCTGCTGGCAGGCCTGGAAGAGGTGCGGGCACTGCTGGGCGAGGGCAACGGCCCGGACCGCATCGCCGGGGTGGCGGACGAGATGCTGGACGGGCGTATCGTCAGCGAATGACGCCGCGCTCGCTCTCCTCGACGAAGGCCAGCAGGCGCGCCACTTCGGGATGCGTCTCTGCAAGCGTCCGAACGGTCTCCTGCCGGTCGGGCCGGCGCGAACGGAACAGGGCGCGGAAGGCCTGATGCAGGGCGCGGATGGCCGCCTCGCTGAAACCGCGCCGCTTCAGCCCTTCCTTGTTGATGCCCACCGGCCGGGCCAGGTTGCCGCTGGCCATGACGAACGGCGGCAGATCGCGGTTGAGCGCGGTGCCCATGCCGGTGAAGGCATGCTCCCCCACCCGGCAGAACTGGTGCACCAGCGTGAAGCCGCCGAGGATGGCGTGGTCGTGCACCGTCACGTGTCCGGCCAGCGAGGCGGCATTGGACATGATGACATGATCGCCGATGACGCAGTCATGGGCGATGTGGGTGTAGGCCATGAACAGGTTGTCGTTGCCGATCACGGTGCGTTCGATGCCGGTCGGCGGCAGGGTGCCGCGATGCACGGTGCAGGACTCGCGAAAGGTGTTTCGGTCGCCGATGACGAGTTCCGTCGGCTCGCCGTGGTACTTGAGGTCCTGCGGCCGTTCGCCGATGGAGGCGAACTGGAAGAACCGGTTTTCCGCCCCGATGCGCGTCGGTCCGCGAATGACCACATGCGGCCCGATCTCGCATCCCGGACCGAAGGAAACATCTCCTTCGATGATGCTGTAGGGCCCGATGCGGATGTCTTCGGGCAGGCGTTCACGGACCTCGGGGTCGATGATCGCCGTGGGATGGATCAATGGGCGATCTCCCTGGCCGCGCACATGATCTCGGCCTGGGTAGCTACCTCGTCGCCGACACGCGCCTCGCAGTCGAACTTCCACATGCCGCGCTTGCGGCGCATGAGCTTGACGTGCAGTGTCAGCTTGTCGCCGGGCACCACCTGGCGGCGAAAACGCACATTGTCCATCGACACGAACAGATAGACCTCGTCCTTCGGGCGTTCCTCGGGGCCACCCTCCTCGGCCCGGGTCTTGAAGGCAAGGATGCCGGTGGCCTGGGCCAGTGCCTCCAGCACGAGGACGCCGGGCATGATGGGCAGACCGGGAAAGTGGCCCTGGAAGAAGGGCTCGTTGATGGTCACGTTCTTGTAGCCGATCAGCTCCTCGCCCAGGGTGTAGTGCTCGATGCGGTCGATGAGCAGGAACGGATAGCGGTGCGGGAGGATGCTCTGGATCTGGTGGATGTCGATGGCTTCCATCGGTGTCTCATTCCTCGTCGATTTTGCGCTCCAGCGCCTCGATCTCGCGCCGGAGCTTCTTGATGGTTTCGTCCAGGCGATGCAGGCGGGCATGATTGCGCCGCCAGGTACGGCTGTCCTGGACCTCGATGGCGGACGAATAGCGCCCGGCCGGCAGGTCGTGCGCCACCATCGACATGCCCGTGACCTGGGTACCATCAGCCAGCTCCAGATGGCCGGCCAGTCCGACCCCGCCGGCAATCGCGCAGCCCTTGCCGATTCGGGTACTGCCGCCGATCATGGCGCAGGCGACGATGATGCTGTGATCGCCAATCCGGACATTGTGACCAATCTGCACCAGATTGTCGATCTTCACGCCATTGCCGATCACCGTATCGTGAAGCGCGCCTCGGTCGATGCAGCTGTTGGCGCCAATCTCGCAGTCGTCGCCGATCCGCACGGCACCGATCTGCGGAATCTTCTCCCATCGTCCCTCGCTCGGGGCAAAGCCGAAGCCGTCGGCGCCGATCACCACACCACCATGCACGATGCATCGCCGCCCGATGCGGCAATCGCGACCCAGGAC
>JALWNJ010000028.1 GCA_026995955.1 Gammaproteobacteria bacterium | reverse complement strand
GTGCGTGCCGCAGCGGCGGCCTCGCCCCGGTACCAGCGCCGTCCCCCACCCCAGTCGATGAGCCAGTCGCCCTCGAGCCCGGGCTGCGGCGCGGCCGGTGGCAGCAGCAACAGCCAGCCCCGCTGGCCGGCATGCCGTTCCTCGCGCAGCTCGTGCCAGAAACGGGGATCCGCCTCCCCGCCACCAAAGGCGCGTTCCGCCTCGGCCACGCCTGAGGCCATGCCCCACAGGCGCAGGTACAGCCGCCCCTGCCACCAGGCCAGGCCCGAGATCGGCCAGGGACGGCGCTGCAGTTCCGCCATCTCGGCCACGGCCCGATCCGGATCGCAGGGGCGCGACAGGCAGCGTTCCACCGGCGGCCGCGGACGCGTGCGCAGGCTCAGCTCCAGCACCGGGCCGAACTGTCCCCAGGCGCCGCACTGCAGGCGCGACAGATCGTAGCCGGCGACATTCTTCATGACCCGGCCGCCGAAGGCGAGCAGTTCGCCGCGACCGTTGATCATGGCTACCCCCAGCACCGCGCCGCGCAGGTCACCGAACCAGGGCCGCGCCGGCCCGGAACGGCCACAGGCCAGCATGCCGCCCACCGTGCCCCGCATAAGCCCCGGCGCCTCGAAACCAAGTGCCTGTCCGGCCTCGGCCACCGCGGCCTCCAGTTCGGCCAGCGGGGTGCCACAACGCACGGTGATGGCCAGCCCGCCGGGATCGTATTCGACGATGCCGCTGAATCCGGCCAGCGGCAGGGACTCGTGCCCGGCCGGCGCCGGCAGGCGGCTGCCCTGCCCCTGCAGCCACAGGGGCTGCCCGCGCTCGCGGGCCAGACGCACCCGCTCGACGATCTCGCCGGCCTGCATCAGAAGCGCTCCAGATCGGGAAACGGCAGGTTGCCGTGATGCACGTGCATGGCCCCCAGTTCGGCACAGCGGTGCAGAGTGGGGACGGCCTTGCCCGGATTGAGCAGACCGGCCGGGTCCAGCGCCTGCTTGACGGCGTGCATCTGCTCCAGCTCCGCCGGAGTGAACTGCTCGCACATGGAGTCCAGCTTCTCGGTGCCCACGCCGTGCTCGCCGGTGATGGTGCCACCGGCCTCGAGGCAGGCACTGAGGATGGCACGCCCCATCTCCTCGGTGCGCTCCAGCTCGCCGGGTACATTGGCATCGTAGAGGATCAGCGGATGGAGGTTGCCGTCGCCGGCATGGAACACATTGGCCACACGCAGGCCGTATTCGCGCGACAGCGCCTCGATGCGCGCCAGCACCTCGGGCAGCCGGGCGCGGGGGATGGTACCGTCCATGCAGTAGTAGTCCGGCGACAGACGCCCCACGGCCGGGAAGGCCGCCTTGCGCCCCGCCCACAGGCGCGCCCGCTCGTCGGCATCGCTTGCCTCCTGCAGGCTGCTGCAGCCATGTGCCTCGGCGATGGCGCGCACCCGCTCCGCCTGCTCACGCACCTCGGCCTCGGTGCCGTCCAGCTCGCACAGCAGGACGGCCTCGGCGTCCTCCGGGTACCCTGCGTGCACGAAGTCCTCCGCGGCGCGGATGGCAAGACGGTCCATCATCTCCAGCCCCGCCGGCAGCAGGCCATCGGCGAAGATGGCGGCCACCATGCGCGCGGCGTCCGCGGTCGCCTCGAAACCCATCAGCAGCACCCGCGTCGCGGGCGGTTTCGGCAACAGGCGCACGATCACTTCGGTGACGATGCCAAGCAGCCCCTCGGAGCCGGTGAACAGCGAGAGCAGGTCGGCGCCGGGCGAGGCC
>JALWNJ010000027.1 GCA_026995955.1 Gammaproteobacteria bacterium | reverse complement strand
GTGTATCCACCGCCCGATGCGGCACCTGACGCAACGATACCATCCCCCGCCCCCCGCGCAACCCCGGAACCGCCCGGTTCGCTTGGTCGGGCCGATTTGGGTAAAATGGCAGGTTCGATCCGCCGGCCAGGTAGCCTGAGCGGGTGCGGCGCGCCCGTTCAGGCTACCCGGCTGGGTCCAGGTTTACCAAGTCATTCAGGAGCAGATCGACATGTCCAAGAAACATCCCGTCGTGGCCGTCACCGGCTCGTCCGGCGCCGGCACCTCGACCGTCAAGCGTGCCTTCGAGAACATCTTCCGGCGCGAGAAGATCAATCCCGTGATCATCGAGGGCGACAGCCTGCACAGCCTCGACCGCATGGCCTTCCGCGAGGAGATGAAGCGCCAGGAGGAGCAGGGCAACAAGCACTTCTCCCACTTCGGCCCGGAGGCCAACCACTTCGACAAGATCGAGGAGCTGTTCCGCGTCTACGGCGAGACCGGCACCGGCAAGAAGCGCTACTACATCCACAGCGAGGAAGAGGCCGCCGAGCACAACGCGCGCCTGGGCACCAACCTCAAGCCGGGCGAGTTCACCCCCTGGGAGGACATCCCCGAGGGCACCGACCTGATGTTCTACGAGGGCCTGCACGGCCTGGTGAAGACCGACGAGGTCGATGCCGCGCAGTTCGTGGACCTGGGCATTGGCGTGGTGCCGGTGGTCAACCTGGAGTGGATCCAGAAGATCCACCGCGACAATGCCGAGCGCGGGTACTCTGCCGAGGCCATCGTCGACACCATCCTGCGTCGCATGCCGGACTACGTGAACTACATCACCCCGCAGTTCTCGCGCACCGACATCAACTTCCAGCGCGTGCCCACGGTGGACACCTCCAATCCGTTCATCGCCCGCGACATCCCCACCCCGGACGAGAGCCTGGTGGTGATCCGCTTCAAGGATCCGAAGAAGTTCGGCACCGACTTCCCCTACCTGCTGAACATGATCGACGGCTCCTTCATGTCGCGCCCCAACACCCTGGTGGTGCCGGGCGGAAAGATGGGCTTCGCCATGGAGATCATCCTCACCCCCATCATTCACGACATGATCGCCAACCGCGGCTGAACGCAACCGGCGCACCATGCAGCAAGGGGGCCTCACGGCCCCCTTCGCTTTTGCGGCGCATCAGTCCGGGCCGCCCGGCGGTGGCTCGCCTGCCACCGTCCGGCGCAGGGCATCGAGGATGCCGACACTCACGCCGGCCATCACCAGGGCGGGGAACCAGCGCCCCTGCAGCAACAGGCTCAGGGTGAACCCCGCCGCGGCCACCAGCAGCACCGAAAACACCAGCAATTGCATCAGCCGCGACCCACCCTGCTGCGGCAGGCGCGCGCGCAGCCGCTCCGGGAAGAAGGCAAACAGGGCAAACACCAGCGCCGTGACGCCATTGGCACCGAGCATCAGCCAGTCGCCGGCCTCGGGCGGCTCGGGCATCGTCTGCAGCTGCCAGCTGAACAGCAGCATGGCCAACAGCAGCCCGACTCCGGCGGTCAGGCGCAGCAGGCGGTCGCCCGGTCGTGGATCGCTCATCGCAGCAGCACGAAGAAGGCCGACGGGCCGCGCTGGACATTGAGCAGCAGGCCACGGCCGCTGCCGCGGGCCGCCTGGCGCAGCTCATCCAGCCCGCGCACCGGCTTGCGGTTGAGCGAGAGAATGAGATCGCCGGGGCGCAGTCCGGCGATCACGGCCGGGCTGCGCGGGTCCACCGACAGCACGATCACCCCCTGCACCGGCTTGCCCTCGGCATCGCGGTCGGAGAGCTTGAGCCCACGCAGGTAGGGAGAGATCTCGCCGCCCTCGAGCAGATGCACCTCGGGCGCCTCGATGCGCACCGAGATCTTCAGCGGCTTGCCGTTGCGCAACAGCTCCAGCTCCACCTCGGAGCCGGCCCGCAGCAGGCCGATGACATTGCGCATGTCGGAGGCGCCGCGCACCTTGCGCCCGTTGACCCGGGTGATGACATCGCCCGGGCGGATACCCGCACGCGCTGCCGGCGAGGGCTGCTCCACCTGGGCGATCACGGCACCGGCGTCACGCTGGATGCCGAAGGCCCCCGCCAGTTCCGGCGTGAGATCCTGGGCCACCACGCCGAGTCGCCCGCGGCGCACCTTGCCATGCTCGATGAGCTGCGCCACCACATCGCGCACCATGTTGGCGGGGATGGCAAAGCCGATGCCGATGTTGCCGCCGTTGGGCCCCAGGATGGCGGTGTTGATGCCCACCAGGCGGCCCTTGAGATCCACCAGTGCACCGCCCGAGTTGCCGGGATTGATGGAGGCATCGGTCTGGATGAAGTCCTCGTAGGACTCGATCCCCAGGCCGGTGCGCCCCAGCCCGCTGACGATACCGGAGGTGACGGTCTGGCGCAGACCGAAGGGGCTGCCGATGGCGACCACGAAGTCGCCCACCTGCAGCTTGTCGGAATCGGCCAGCTCCAGCGCATGCAGATCGTCGGCCTCGACGCGGATCACGGCAATGTCGGTCTCCGGGTCCACGCCCACCAGCTCGGCCTCCAGGCGCCTGCCGTCATTGAGGGTGACGGTGATGCGCTCGGCGTTCTCGATGACATGATGATTGGTGACGATGTAGCCCTGGTCGGCATCGATGATGACGCCGGAACCCAGGCCCTGGGTCTTCTTTTCCTGCGCCGGCGGCACGCCGAAGAAACGGCGCAGCAGCGGATCGGCCGCCAGCGGGCTCTGCTCCACCACGCGCCCCTCGGTGGCGATGTTGACCACTGCCGGCATGGTCTTCTTCAGCATCGGCGCCAGGCTGGGCATTGGCTTGTCCCCCCACAGCGAGGGGAAGGCGGCATCGACCGACGCCACCGGCGCCAGCAACATCAGCAGCACGAACAGCCGCGACAATAGGGATCGGTTCATGGATTTCCTCTGCATCAAAGAGCGGGCTTGCACTTCGCACTGCAGCAGAGTGCATGGCCCGGCAAAAAGTTCCACGGCGGCATCAGGGCCAGTCGGCGCGGGGGTCGAAGCCCTGCGCGCGCAAGCGCTGCCAGGCAGCCTGCAGCGTCTCGTCCGGCTGTGCCGGCAACTGCACCAGCAACTGTACCAGCAGGTCGCCTCCGGCATAGCCCTTGCCGCGCAGCCGCAGCCGACGGCCGGATTGGCTGCCGGCAGGCACCCGCAGCATCACCGGCCCATCCGGCGTGGGCACGCGGATGCGCGCCCCCTCGCTCGCCTCCCAGGGCGCCAGCGGCAGCTCCAGCACCAGTTCGCCGCCCTCGAGACGAAACGGCGGCTCGGCCTGCAGGCGCACCTCCAGCAGCAGGTCGGCGCCGCCGCGCCCCTGACCACGCAGGCGGATGCGCCCGCCATCGGCGATTCCGGGCGGGATCTGCACCCGCAACCGGCGGCCATCGACGCGCAGCATGCGCTCGCCCCCCCGGTGCGCGGCCTCGATCGGCAGGGACACACGGGCCACACTCGGCGCCGCCGCCCCACGGCGGCCACGCCAGCGGGCCAGCAGCCGCGACAACCAGCCGCCCGGCGCGGGCCGGTCCGCATCGCGCATGCGCGGGCCCGGCCCTGCCGCGGCCCCGGCCTTCGTGGCATCCGGCCGCCGCCCCGCAGCCCGGCGCTCGCGATCGTAGCGCCGGCGCCGTTCGGGATCGCCGAGCACCGCCCAGGCCTCGGCCACCAGGCGAAAGCGCTCGCCCGCCTCGGGGTGATCGCTCACATCCGGGTGGTATTGCCGCGCCAGGCGCCGATAGGCCTGCTTGATCTCCTCGTGGGAGGCCCCGGGCGAGACGCCGAACAGACGATAGTAGTCGCTGCTGCCCTCCTGCATGACGCCATTCTATCAGGGGCAGGCAAAAAAAGACCCGGGCCGGAAGCTCGGGTCTGGGAGGGAATGCACTACGGAGGGGAGCCTCCGTCACCGGCCCGGGTGGGGCGCCGGAGGGGCGCCCGGAGGATCAGCCCTCGACCTCGATGCGGCGGGGCTTGACCTTCTCCTGCTTGGGAATCACCACCTCGAGCACGCCGTTGCGGCTCTTGGCCGTGATCTTCTCCGCATCGGCGGAGTCCGGCAGCACGAAGCGGCGATAGAAACTGCCATACACGCGCTCCACGCGCTTGTAGTTGTCCTTCTCCTCTTCCTGCTCGAACTTGCGCTCGCCCTTGATGGTGAGCACGCCGTCCTCCATGTCGATCTCGATGTCCTTGGGATCGACGCCGGGAATGTCCGCCCGGATCACATAGGCATCGTCACGCTCGACGATGTCCACGGCAGGGGCCCAGTCGCTCACCGCGGCATCGCTGCCGTTGTCGGCGGGCGCGCGGGCCACCTGGTTGAGCTCGCGCTGAAGCTGGTTCAGCAGGCTCCAGGGATGTACGGTCATCAGTGACATCGTTGCACCTCCTTTACGCGGGATTTCGTTCTGCTCCCGATATGCGGGTGCTATGCTGTTTTTCAAGCCCAGCGAAGACCGAACCGATGCGATCCCTGTTGTTGCGCCTGCTGCCCGCCCTGCTCCTGCCCTTGCTGCTCTGCGCCTGCGACGGTGGCGGCGAGTCCTCCGACCCGCCCCCCGCCCAGGCCCGGCATGTGGACGACGCGCGGGGCTATGTCGAGAAAGGTGACCTGCCGGCACTGCGCGAGCGCGGTCGGCTGCGCATCCTTACCACCCGCGAGCGCGAGACCTGGCTGCCTCGCCGCGGCCACCAGCCCGACCTGGAACTGGATCTGCTGCGCGACTTCGCCCGCGAACAGGGGCTCACGCCGGAACTGGTCTTCGTCGATGCCTTCGCCGACCTGATCCCGGCCCTGCTCGCGGGACGCGGTGATGTCATCGCCGCTGATCTCCGCATCACCGAGGCGCGCAGGAAGCAGATTGCCTTCAGCGTGCCGCTGCGCTTTACCCGCGAGCAGCTGGTGGCGCGGCGCGACGACCCCATCCGCAGGCGCGCCGAGCTGAAGGGGCGCAGCGTCTCCGTCCCGGCCGGCACCAGCTTCGAACAGACGCTGGCGCCACTGGCCAAAAAGTATGGCGTCAGGGTGCTGCACACACCACCGGGCATGACCCTCGACGAGCGGCTAGACGCCCTGGCCCGCGGCGAGATCGACCTCACCGTGGCCGACAGCGTGCGCCTGGACATCGCCCGCGGCTATCGCGACGACTTCCGCGTGCCCTTCTCGCTCACCGGCGAGGTGCCGCGGGCGCTCGGCCTGCGGCCCGACAACCCGGAACTCAAGGACCGACTCGACCGCTTCCTCGAACACGAACTCTTCCTGCGCGCCGAGCAGCCACGCTACCGCGAGGACCTGCCGCAGCTGAAGAAGCGCAAGCGCCTGCGCATGCTCACGGTGAACAACGCCATCACCTATTTCATCTGGAAGGGTGAGCTGCACGGCTTCGAGTACGAGGAGATGAAGCGATTCGCCGAGAAACACGGCCTGCATCTGGAGGTCGTCGTGGCACCGGACTATGCCTCGCTCATCCCCATGCTCAAGCGGGGCGAGGGCGATGTCATCGCCGCCCTGATGACCGATACCCCCGAGCGCCGCCGGCAGGGCGTGCGCTTCGGCCGCCGCTATCTGGAGACCGCCCCGGTGCTGGTCGCCAGCCCCGACGCCCCGGCGGTGGACCGCATCGAGGCGCTGGCCGGCCGCACCATCGCCGTGCGCCCCGGCACCAGCCACGAGAGCCTGCTCAGGCGCCTGCAGCAGCAGGGCATCGAGCTGAAGATCCGGCCGCTGCCCGGCGAGCTGGAGACGGAAGGCATCCTGGAGCGGCTGGCCGCGGGCCAGATCGACTACGCCGTGGTGGATCGCCTGCGCGCCGACATCGCGCGCGGCGCGGGCATCGAGGTACGCACGCTGATCGATCTGGACGAGCCGCAGCCCATCGCCTGGGCGGTACGCAAGGACCAGCCGGAGCTGCTGGCCGCCATCGCTGCCTTCTGGAAGAAGGAATACCGCGGCCTGCACTACAACATCCTGCGCAAGCGCTACTTCGACCACGCCCGCGGCCTGAAGGCACGCGAGGAGATCCGCGTGCAGCCGGGCATGCGCCACTTCACCCCCTGGGACGACCTCGTCTACCGCTACGCGCGCCAATACGGCTTCGACTGGCGCCTGATCCTGGCGCAGATGTACCAGGAGAGCCGCTTCGACCCCAAGCGGGTGTCCTGGGCCGGCGCCCGCGGCCTGATGCAGGTCACCCCGCGCACGGCGAGGGCACATGGCTTCGACCCCGAGCAGCTGGCCGATCCGGAGGTGGGCATCCACGCCGGCGTGGCCTATCTGGACTGGCTGCGCGACCGCTTCCCCGAGACCCTGGATGTGCGCGACCGGCTGTGGTTCGCGCTCGCCTCCTACAACGCCGGCCTCGGTCATGTGCGCGATGCGCGGCGGCTGGCCAGGCAACTGGGGCTGAACCCGGACCGCTGGTTCGGCCATGTGGAGCAGGCCATGCTCAAGCTCTCGCGCAAGCAGTACTACCGCAAGGCCAAGCACGGCTTCGTGCGCGGCCGCGAACCGGTGCGCTACGTGCGCGACATCCGCGACCGCTACCGCGCCTATGTGGCGCTCTCGAAGGACTGGCCGCCGCCGGATGCAACGCCCCCGCTCAGGCCCGAGGCCGAACGCAAGGCGCGCTGAACAGGACGCCGTACCCTACTCGATGTTCTGCACCTGCTCGCGCATCTGCTCGATCAGCACCTTGAGCTCCACCACCAGGCGGGTGGTCTCGGCGTCGTGCGACTTGGAGCCGAGGGTGTTGGCCTCGCGGTTGAACTCCTGCATCAGGAAGTCCAGCCGGCGGCCCACCGGCTCGTCGGCCTGCAGCGCCTGCTCCAGCTCAGCGAGGTGACTGTCGAGCCGATCCAGTTCCTCGTCCACGTCGAGGCGCTGGGCGACGAACACCAGCTCCTGTTCCAGGCGCTGCGGATCGGCCTCGATGTCGAGCGCCTCGATGCGCGCCATGAGCTTGTCGCGCAGGCCGGCCATCAGCACCTCGCGTCGGGCACGCAGGGCCCGCACCAGCTCGCCGATGGCGCGGGCGCGCTCGCGCAGCAGCCCGGCCAGCCGGGCACCCTCGCGCTCGCGGTGGGCGCGCAGGGCCTCGATGGCCTCGTCCAGCGCTAGCAGCGCGTCGGCGAACAGCGGCTTGAGGTCGAGTTCCGACTCGCGCAGGGCGCCGGGCCACTGCAGCAGGGACAGGCCGTCGATGCGGGCCGGGTTGCGCAGCCAGCCATGCACCCGCTCCACGGTCTCGATCAGGGCCCGCAGCAGCGGCTCGTTGATCTCGATGCGCGCCTGCAGCTCGGGCGCGGGCTGCCAGCGCAGCGTCGCCTCCACCTTGCCGCGCGCGAGTCGGGCCGCCAGGTGCTCGCGCACCTGCGGCTCCAGCGGCCGGAACTCCTCCGGCAGCCGCGGCGTGGCCTCGAGATAGCGGTGGTTGACGGAGCGCAGCTCCCACACCAGTTGGCCGGCGTCGGTGTCGCGCGCTACCCGGGCAAAGCCGGTCATGCTGCGGATCATGTCGGTGACTCCCGTGGGGGTTTGGGCCCATTCTACGCCAGCGGGCGGTGATATACTTCGCCGCAACGCAACGACACCCGCCAGGACGATCCGCCGATGAGCGATTCCGACGACAAGCTCTGGGGTGGCCGCTTCAGCGAGCCCACCGATGCCTTCGTCGAGGCCTTCACCGCCTCCATCGAGTTCGACAAACGCCTGTGGCGCCACGACATCGAGGGCTCGCGCGCGCATGCGCGCATGCTCAACCGGGTGGGCGTGCTGAGCGACGCGGAACTGGCCGCCATCCTGGATGGCCTGGAGCGGGTGGCGCAGGAGATCGAGCGGGGGGAACTCGAGTGGTCGGTGAGCCGCGAGGACATCCACATGAACATCGAGGCACGGCTCACCGAGCTGGTCGGCGACACCGGCAAGAAGCTGCACACCGGCCGCTCGCGCAACGACCAGATCGCCACCGACATCCGCCTCTACCTGCGCCAGGAGATCGACTTCCTGCGCGACGAGATCCGCCGC
>JALWNJ010000026.1 GCA_026995955.1 Gammaproteobacteria bacterium | reverse complement strand
GCCGCAACTGCTGGCCTGGCACAGGAAGTCGCTGCGCCAGGCCAGCAGTTGCGGCAGCGGATGCTCCGCCAGCGGCCGGAAGGCGAAGCGGGCGTATTCGTGGATGTCGAGGCGCCCGGCCTTGTAGTCCTCGTAGAAGCGACAGTTGGCCTGCGCGTATTCCTCCGCGTCCACCACGCCGAGGGCGACGAGGTGTTCGCCCCACAGGAAGTCACTGTCTCCGGCGATGAGAGTGTTGTCGAGGTCGAAGATGGCCAGGCCCATGGCTGTCCCGTTGCGTGGTTTTCGGCGCGCGCCATTGTACCCGAGTGGCGCAGGATTCTCGCTTGCCGGGGCCCGGTGGTTGTGGAAAAATGGGGTCATCGACTGATTGGGGCATTCTCAAGTGATTGATTCACAAGGCTTCAGAGCCAATGTCGGCATCATCCTCGCCAATGACGAGGGCCGCGTGTTCTGGGCCAAGCGGCGCGGTCAGGATGCCTGGCAGTTCCCGCAGGGCGGGATTGCGCCCAACGAGCGGCCGGTGGAGGCCATGTATCGCGAGCTGTACGAGGAGACCGGGCTGCGGCCCGAGGACGTCGAGATCCTCGGCCAGACCCGGCGCTGGCTGCGCTACCGCCTGCCGCGCTACATGGTGCGGCGCCGCTCGCGCCCGTTGTGCATCGGCCAGAAGCAACGCTGGTTCCTGCTGCGGCTGGTCGGTAGCGAGGACCGTTTCAATCTGGAGGCCACCGACAAGCCCGAGTTCGATGGCTGGCGCTGGGTGGACTACTGGTACCCCATGCGCGAGGTGGTGTTCTTCAAGCGCAAGGTCTATGAGCGGGCGCTCAACGAGCTGGCGCCCCTGATCTTTCCCGAGACCGGGCAGCAGATCCGGCCGGGCGGGCCCGTCGGGGCCGATCACCGGACCGGCAGCGACTGAGGCCGGCCACTGTCCGGAGACCCCGGGCGCAACACCGGAGGAGGTGCCGTCAGGAGGACGGCGCGAACGGCATGCTTGATGTTCTGCGTCGCATCGTACAGGAGGTCAGTACCGCCAGGGATCTGGACGAGGCCTTGCGCATCATCGTCAACCGGGTGCGCGAGGCCCTGGGCGTGGATGTCTGTTCCGTCTACCAGGCGTTGCCGGATCAGTCGCGGCTGGTGCTCAAGGCCAGCGTCGGCCTCAACCCGCAGGCGGTGGGCAAGGTCTCGCTGGCCTTCGGCGAGGGCCTGGTGGGTCTGGTGGCGCAACGCGCCGAACCGCTCAATCTGGAACGCGCCCCCGAGCATCCCGGTTTCCGCCTGCTGCCCGAGACCGACGAGGAGGACTTCCAGGCCTTTCTCGGCGTGCCCATCATCCATCAGCGGCGCCTGCTCGGCGTGCTGGTGGTGCAGAACCGGGCCGCCCAGCGTTTCAACGAGGATCATCTCTCGCTGCTGGTGACGCTGGCCGCCCAGCTCGCCGGGGCCATCAGCCATGCCGAGGCCGCGGGCCAGTTCGCCGAGGTGGAGGCAGCGCCGCAGAGCGGCATCGACCTGCGCATGGAAGGCGTGGCCGGTGCCCCCGGGGTGGCCGTGGGCAGTGCCGCCGTAGTGTTCCCGGCGGCGCGTCTGGACAGCGTGCCGGACAGGGTCTCCACCCTGCCCGAGGTGGAGATCCAGATGTTCCGCGATGCCGTGGTGCAGGTGCAGGAAGAGCTGATGGAGATCAAGCAGCGCATGACCGATGTGCTGCCGGCCGAGGAGCGCGCGCTGTTCGACGCCTATGTGATGATGCTCAAC
>JALWNJ010000025.1 GCA_026995955.1 Gammaproteobacteria bacterium | reverse complement strand
GAGATCGCCATCCCGCTGGGCTGGGGCTGCGTGCCGCTGGCCTATTTCGTCATCGTCGGCAGCAGCAATGCGGTGAACCTCACCGACGGCCTCGACGGCCTGGCCATCCTGCCGACGGTGATGGTGTCCGGGGCGCTGGGGGTGTTTGCCTATGTCTCCGGCCATGTGCACTTCGCCAACTATCTCGGCATTCCGCATGTGCCCGGCGTGGGCGAGATCGTGGTGTTCTGCGGCGCGCTGGTGGGGGCCGGGCTGGGCTTTCTCTGGTTCAACGCCTATCCGGCGCAGGTGTTCATGGGCGATGTCGGCGCCTTGGCGCTGGGCGCCGCGCTCGGCGTGGTGGCGGTGATGGTGCGCCAGGAGCTGGTGCTGTTCATCATGGGCGGGGTGTTCGTGATGGAGACCGTCTCGGTCATCCTGCAGGTGGCCTCCTACAAGCTTACCGGCCGGCGCATCTTCCGCATGGCGCCGCTGCACCACCATTTCGAGCTCAAGGGCTGGCCCGAGCCCCGGGTCATCGTCCGTTTCTGGATCATCACGGTCATCCTCGTGCTGATCGGTCTGGCAACGCTGAAGATCCGCTGATGCTGGCAATGGCGCACAGGTCCCCACAATCCATGCCGCAACGGGTCATCGTCGGACTCGGCGAGACCGGCCTGTCGGTGGCGCGCCACCTGCACCGGCTGGGGCAGCCCTTCGCCGTGGTGGACAGTCGCGCCGAGCCGCCGGGCCGGGCCGAGCTGGCCGCCCTCGACAGCGCGGTGCCGGTGCACTTAGGCGACCTGGACACGCCCTGGCTGACGGCCGCCGGGGAGATCGTGCTCAGTCCCGGCCTGTCGCCGGAGCTGCCGCAGATCCGTGCCGCGCGCGAGGCCGGCGTCGAGGTGGTGGGCGACATCGAACTCTTCGCCCGCGCCGCCGACGCCCCGGTGATCGCCATTACCGGCTCCAACGGCAAGAGCACGGTCACCGCGCTGGTGGGCGAGATGGCCCGCGCCGCCGGCATCGAGGTCGGCGTGGGCGGCAACATCGGTACCCCGGCACTGGACCTGCTGACCCGTCCGCACGAACTGTTCGTGCTGGAGCTGTCCAGTTTCCAGCTCGAGACCACGCGCTCCCTGGCGCCGCGCGCGGCGGTGATCCTCAACATCAGTGCCGATCACCTCGACCGGCACGGCAATCTCGACAACTACGCCGCCGCCAAGGCACGCATCTACGCCCAGGCCGAATGCCGCATCGCCAATCGTGACGACGCGAGGGTGCGTGCCCTGGCCGGTCCCGATGCCATCAGTTTCGGGCTCGACCGGCCGCCCCGCGAGGCGGACTACGGGCTGATCGAGGAGGCCGATGGTCTGTGGCTCGCGCGCGGGCGGCAGCGCCTGCTGTCCGCGGACGCGCTGCAGGTGGCCGGCCGCCACAACCTGGCCAATGTGCTGGCCGCCCTGGCGCTGGCCGAACAGGCCGGCATCCCGCAGCCGGCGGCGCTGGAGGCCGCACGACGCTTCACGGGCCTGCAGCACCGCTGCCGACTGGTGGCCGAGCACGGCGGCGTGCGCTGGTACAACGATTCCAAGGGTACCAATGTGGGTGCCACGGTGGCCGCCATCGAGGGCCTGGGTCGGTCGCTGGTGCTGCTCGCCGGCGGCCTCGGCAAGGGACAGGACTTCGCGCCGCTGGCCTCGGCGCTGCGCGGCAGGGCCCGTGCCGTGCTGCTGTTCGGCGAGGCAGCCGGGGAGATGGCGGAGGCCATCGGCGATGCGGCCC
>JALWNJ010000024.1 GCA_026995955.1 Gammaproteobacteria bacterium | reverse complement strand
GTCGGTCAGCAGGCCGAGCCGGTTCAGTTCGTGTTCGACGACGGGCAGCACCGACTCGGCCTGCTGACCGACACCGGCAGCATCACCGGCCATGTGGTGGAGATGCTGCGTGAGCTGGACGGCCTGCTGCTGGAATGCAACCACGACCCGGACCTGCTCGCCAGCGGCCCCTATCCGCCCGCACTCAAGCGCCGGGTAGGTGGCGACTGGGGCCATCTCGCCAATCACCAGGCACGCAGCCTGTTGCAGCGGGTGCGCAACCCGCGCCTGCAATGGCTGGTCGGCATGCACCTGAGCGAGCAGAACAACCATCCGCAACTGGCCGAGGCTGCGCTGCGCGAAGGACTGGATGGTATCGGGGCGCAGGTGCTGCTGGCCTGCCAGGAGGCCGGTTTCGACTGGCTGGTGCTGGAGTAGGGCGGGGAAGAAATGGTACCGAGGGCGGGACTCGAACCCGCAAGGTGTTACCACCGGTGGATTTTGAGTCCACTGCGTCTACCAGTTCCGCCACCTCGGCACGGTGGCGGCATTCTAAGCCAATGTCCGCGCCCCTGCCAGAGGTGCTACCATCCCGCGCCATGCGATTGTCCGATTTCCGCTTCGAACTGCCGCGCGAGCTGATCGCCCAGCAGCCCCTGCCCGAGCGCAGCGCCAGCCGCCTGCTGTGCCTGCCCGCCGCTGGCGGGCCGCAGGACCGCCTGTTTCGCGACCTGCCGGCGTTGCTGCGTCCGGGCGACCTGCTGGTGATGAACGACACCCGTGTCATTCCGGCGCGTCTGTACGGGCGCAAGGAGACCGGCGGGCGCGTCGAACTGCTGCTGGAGCGGGTGCTCGACGCGCAGCATGCCTTGGCCCATGTGCGCGCCAGCAAGTCGCCGAAGCCCGGTGCCCGGCTGTTGCTCGAGGGCGGCGTCCGGCTGCGCGTCACGGGCCGCGAGGACGACCTGTTTCGCATCGAGCTGGAGGCTGGGGCCGAGGATCTCATGCAGCTCGCCGAACGGCAGGGCCACATGCCGCTGCCGCCCTACATCGAGCGGGCCGACGGCGAGGCCGACCGCGAGCGCTACCAGACCGTCTATGCCCGCCGTCCGGGCGCGGTGGCCGCGCCCACGGCCGGACTGCATTTCGACCAGGGCCTGCTCCGGCAGCTCGCCGACCTGGGGGTCGAGACCACCACCGTGACCCTGCATGTGGGGGCCGGCACCTTCCGGCCGGTGCGGGTGGAGGACATCGCCGAGCACCGGATGCACGCCGAGCGCGTCGAGGTGAGCGAGGAGACGGTGGCCGCGGTGCATGCCTGCCGCGCCCGCGGCGGTCGCGTGGTGGCGGTGGGCACCACCAGCGTGCGCAGCCTGGAGGCCGCCTCGCAGTCCGGCGAGCTGGCGCCGTTTCGGGGCGACACGCGGCTGTTCATCACTCCGGGCTACCGCTTCCGCAGCGTCGATGCCCTGATCACCAACTTCCATCTCCCCGAATCCACGCTGCTGATGCTGGTCTGCGCCTTCGGCGGCTACCGGCGGGTGATGGCGGCCTACCGCCATGCGGTGGCACAGCGCTACCGCTTCTTCAGCTACGGGGACGCCATGTGGATCGAACGCCATGATGAAGTTTGAACTGCTCGCCAGCGACGGCGCGGCGCGCCGCGGCCGGCTGAGTTTCCCCCGCGGCACGGTGGAGACCCCGGCCTTCATGCCGGTCGGCACCTACGGCACGGTCAAGGCCATGACGCCGGAAGAGTTGGAGGACCTGGGCGCCGAGATCATCCTCG
>JALWNJ010000023.1 GCA_026995955.1 Gammaproteobacteria bacterium | reverse complement strand
AGATCCGCCAGCGCCGGCTCGTCGGCAGCGGGCCGGTTTGCCGGCACCGTACAGCCCGCGAGCAGCATCAGCAACAGGAAAGGAAGGACAAGGCGCATCATGCCGCGATGATGCCGCAGGCGGCAGAGGGTGTCCATTCAGTCCTTCGATTGCGGCTCCGGGCAGGAGGCGCAGCGGGTGTTCTCGTCGGGATAGAGATTGTTGCTGCCGGGCGGGTAGAGCGGCGGCAGCTTGCCGCGGGCGATGCGCTTTTCGATCTCGGCATCACTGGGCGGGATGTGGGCCTGGGGCAGCGGGGTGTCGCGGTTGACCACGCAGCGGAAGCCCAGGTAGTAGAGGGTCTTGTCGGGGGGGTGGGCGTCACGGCGGTAGACGCTCCAGCCGAGAGTCTGCGAATCCTGAAACGAGCCCCCACGAAGTACTTTCAGAGTTCCAGTCTCGGGTCCCTTGGGGTTCTTGCGTGGGGAGTGCTGGTAGTAGTCGGGTGCGTACCAGTCGTAGACCCATTCGGCGGCGTTGGCGGTCATGTCGCACAGGCCGAGCGGGTTGGGCGGAAAGCGGCAGACATCGTGGCCATAGTCCTCATAGTTGGGCAGGTTGCGCCCGAAGTCGGGGTAGCCGTCGTCGGTGGCCACGCCCACCCACTTGCCGCGGCTGCGGGCGGCGTATTCCCACTGCGCCTCGGTAGGCAGGTCGAAGGGCAGCCCGGTTTGTTCTCCAAGCCACTGGCAGTAGGCACGGGCCTGGTACCAGGTGGCGTTGGCAGGGCGGTTGGGTTGGGTGTTGGGCATGTGGCGGTACTGTCTGTACAGAAGTGGTTTACCCGTGGCTCGGGTGTAGATGTCGTACTCGGCATAGGTGACCTCGTGCTTCTGGATGTGGAAGCCGTCGAGCGCCACCTGATGCTGGACCTTGTTGTCCGGCGGCATGGACCACCACTGTTCGCTGTCGCCGTTTCCGGGGTACATGCCGTGCACATAGTCACCCATCCAGAAGGTGCCGTCCTGCACGAAGACGAGCTCGGACAGGGTTCGGTCGATGAGGGCCTGCACCTCCTGTTCGGTGGCGGTTGGCGGGTTGAGCGGGTCGTCGCGGCTGCAGGCGGCGAGCGGCAGAGTAAGCAAAACGGCAAGGAGGATACGGGGCTTCATGCGATGTTCCTCAGTCCGTTGGTGCGGCCAGCGATGGCCTGGCCGTAGGGGGCCGGGGCGTTCAGGGCATCGAGATGGGCCAGGCGCTTCTCCCACTGGCGCAGCTTGCGGTGGTACTGCCGCGCCTCCAGGCCGTCGAGGATGCGTTCCAGCAGGCGACGGCCTTCGAGTTCGGTGATCTTCGAGCCGTCGTAGGTCATGTGTTCCAGGGTCTCGCGGAATTCGCGCTGCGTGAAGATGGTGTCCAGCAGACGGATGATGGCTTCCTCCTGTGCCTCCTCCATGGACAGCACGCTGGTGTGGCACAGCACGCGCAACAGATGTCCGCGGGTCTCCGGCGCCATGTGGTCGAGATAGATATGGCCATTGTTGATGTGGGAAGCCAATTGTTCAGCCATGATTTTTCTTTGGAAATTCTTTTCTAGTGAAGCGGTTAGGTTAAACCACCATTCTCTTAGGGCTTTCTCGCCTCCCGAATAGAGTTTTTCGAGAGTTTTAACGCCTTCCCAAATGCCTTTGATATGCAAGCGGTATAGTTGTCTGAAAGCCATTTCCTGCACGAACAGCAGCTTGTCGAAGTCCTCGCGCATGAGCTGCTGGTACACATGCATGAGCAGCGAGCCGATGTTCTCGTAG
>JALWNJ010000022.1 GCA_026995955.1 Gammaproteobacteria bacterium | reverse complement strand
GCGGCAGTTGGCCTGGAGATCACAATCATAGCCCTGTGGACAGGGGTTCATCGCCGCCACCAGCTGGAAGCGGGCCGGGAAACGCGCCTGGCGCGCCGCCCGCGAGATGCTGACCTCGCCGGTCTCAAGCGGTTCGCGCAGCACCTCCAGCACGCGCCGGTCGAACTCGGTCAGTTCGTCCAGGAACAGCACGCCATGGTGTGCGAGCGAGACTTCCCCGGGCCGCGGATACGATCCACCACCCACCAGGGCCACGCCACTGCTGGTATGGTGCGGGTCACGGAAGGGGCGTCGCCGCCACTGGCCGGGGTCGAATCCCTGGCTCGACACCGACCAGATCATGGCCGATTCCATCGCCTCCTCCTCGCGCATCGGCGGCAGAATGCCGGGCAGGCGCCGCGCCAGCATGGTCTTGCCGGTGCCGGGCGGGCCCACCATCAGCAGGTTGTGGCCGCCGGCGGCGGCGATCTCCAGCGCGCGCCGGGCCAGCGGCTGGCCGCGCACATCGGCGAGGTCTTCTTCTACCGTTTCGCGATCGCTGCCCGAGGGTGTGGTCGGGCTGGCGGCGTGCAGCTCGACCTCGCCACGCAGGGCGGCGCAAACCTCCAGCAGGTGTTTGGCGATACGGACATCGGCCTGGTCCACCAGTGCCGCCTCGGCGCCGTTCTCCGCGGGCAGGATGCAGCCGTGCCCGTCACGATGGGCCTGCCACACCGAGGGCAGCACACCATGGACGGCGCGCAGGTGACCGTCGAGCGCCAGTTCGCCCAGGAACTCCCGTGATTCCAGCGCCGCGGCCGGTAGCTGCCCGCTGGCCGCGAGAATGCCGAGCGCAATGGGGAGATCGAAGCGGCCACCGTCCTTGGGCAGATCGGCCGGCGCCAGATTGACCGTGATGCGGCGCATGGGGAACTCGAATCCGGCGTTGACCAGCGCCGCGCGGACCCGTTCCCGGCTCTCGCGCACGGCCGCCTCCGGCAGGCCTACGAGGGTAAAGCTGGGCAGGCCATTGCCGAGATGGACCTCGACGCTGACCGGCGGGGCGTGGATGCCGTCCTGGGCACGGCTGCGCACGATGGCAAGTGACATGGCAAGTTCCCTTTGCAATTGAAGATTGTCGAATTCTAGCGTGCGGCCACAGTGCTGTCACCGAGAGGATGCGGCATGAGCCGGAATACAGGAAACGGAACCGGCTGTTCTCAGGCATCCACCTCCAGGGCTACCTCGGCAAACTCCGGCAACGCCATGCAGGCGTCCTGCACGGCGCGGATGGTGGGGAATGGCGCCAGATCCAGCCCGTATCGCTCCGCGGCCCACACCAGCGGGGCCAGATAACAGTCGCCCAGCGTCGGGCTGTCTCCGTGCGAGAAGCGACCACGCGCGGGATTGTCGCCCAGCATCGACTCGATGACCCGGCAGCCCCGTTCCAGCCAGTGCCGGCGCCAATTCATGGCCCGGTCCGCGGGCCAGGGGGTCGGCACGGCGTCAATGCCATCGTCGATCAGGGGCAGGATGCCGGTGGTGATGACCTCGATCAGGCTGCGTGCCTGCACCCGGTCGCGGGCGGTGCCCACCAGCAGCACCGGGTCGGGGTACTGCTCGTCGAGATACTCGGTGATGGCATGCGACTGGATGTAGCAGCGGTGCAGGTCGTGCAGTACCGGTGTGGTGCGGGTCTCGGCCAGCACCTCGTGGAAGGGCAGTCGGGGCGAGACGAGGTGAGGCAAATCGCCGATTTCATGCACTTCGTAGTCCAGCCCCTTGAGCCGGAGGGCGAGGCGGACGGTATGTGACAGTGCGCAGCCGGGACGCACGAACAGTTCCATGGCCAGCTCCTCGCAGGATTCCCTTCCCTCTTATAGCAGGCCCGAGTCGCCCCTGCTCAGTAGCCCCAGGTCTGGCTCAGGAGTTTTTCGTAGCCCTGGTAGCGCTTGGGATCGGCCGGCTCGATACCGGGGAAGTTGATGGCCTGGAGCACCCGTTTGCCTTCTTTTGTGGTACCCAGCGCCAGCAGTGCCTTGCGCAGTTTCTCGCGCACTGCCGGGTCGAGCCGGGGCGAGGCCGAAAAGGTCACATGCGGCGCGGGGTCGGTGGTGAGCACCACATTGAGGTCGGGATGGGCCGCCAGCAGCGGCGTGGGTACGATGGCCGCGGTGACTTCGCCGTTCTCTACCCGACGCAGTGCCTCGGCGGCATTCGGCACCTCGATGATCTGCGGCTGGCGGATGGGGTTGGGGAACAGGGCCTGCAAGCGCAGCGAGCCCAGACTGGGCGCGCCGGGGGTGGCGACCTTCTTGCCGATCAGCTCCTCGGGTTCGAAGATCAGGGTGTCGGGATGGGTCACCAGACTGTAGCTCACCGTGCCCGGTACCTTGGCCAGCGGGAGGTAGCCCAGCTTTTCCATCCGGTAGTCGGTGAAGTGGGCGGCATCCAGCACGAGGTCGTATTTTCCCTTGCGGATTCCTTGCCAGTAGGTGAGGAAGTTGATGGCGGCCTCCAGTTTCACCTGCTCGCCGGTGGCGCGGGACAGGTAGTCGGCCAGCGGGCGGTAATGCTCGAGGGTGGTGGCGCGGTCCTGGATCGGCTGGACGATGAAGCGGATGGTGCCTGCCTGCAGCAGTCCCGGTAGAAGCAGGAGGCCCAGCAGGAAGAGCAGGCGTGTTCTGCGCCGGAGAAGTCCTTTGGGGGTGTGCTGTTCCATGGTGTGTGGCTCCGTTTGACAGTGGTTCCTGCCCGCTGTGGCGGGTCTTTTGAACGATTATGTCGTCATGAGGTTGACCGGGCAAGTAGCCAGTGCATTTGCTGCCGTAATCGATCTGACTCAGCGGTAGGTGGATTGCAGGCCATCCAGATAGGCCTTGATGCCGCCCTGCATGAACCAGTAGTCCTTCACGCCCTCCTGTTCCAGGAAGTACTGCAGCCAGCGCACCTGCTTGCCGACGGCATCGTAGATGAGCAGCGGCCGGTTTTCCTTTTGGGCTCGTTCGACATGCTTGCGCAGTGCCTCGTTGTCCAGGGGTTCGCGCTGCTCCTGGCCGGGCGGCAGCAGGCTGATGCCCTCGCGTTGGCGAATGTCACGGATGTCGATGACGATCGCGCCGGGCTGGTGGGCCTTCTCGAGGAAGGCCTCGGGTTCCAGCAGATGTTTCTTGAAGGTCTCCTTGGAGATCAGCCGGTCGGCAGGCACGGGGCTCTTCCCCAGCAGGACGGCCTGATCGGGATGCGCGCGGGCCCAGTCGAAGATCCCGGCATCGTAGGCGAGCACATTGTCGACATCGTATTTCCGGGCCCGCCGGGCTGCCTTGTACGACTTGCGGCAGGTCTTCCCGTTGCAATAGAAGACGATCTGCCTGTCGGGATGTTCGGCCGCGAGCTTGCGGATTTCCTCGACGAACTGGGGACTGTTGAGCGGAATGTTGTGGGCGCCCTTGATGTGCAGGGTGTCGTATTCGTAGCGGGAGCGCACATCGACAATGATGGATTTGTCGAGGTTTTGGTAAAGCGCATCGGTCGTGATGATCTTGACATCGGGATAGAGGGCCCGGTTCGGATATTCATCGTTCTCCGAACCATGGGCAGGAAGCCACAGGAGCAGAACCGACAGTGTCGCCAGCATGGTGGTAATAATTTTTTGTTTCATGTCTTGTCCTCTGACATTGTTCGTTGTTATGGGGGGATTCTGTCCGTTTGCAGGATAATGTGCAATGGTGTGGCTGCGCATTGTACTTAGGTAGGAGACTTAGGTAGGAGCGGACAATTGGCGCCACTGCGTCTCCAGCCGACCGACGGAGACCGGCTGCGGCGTGCCGAGCTGCTGCGCGAACAGGGACACGCGCAGTTCCTCGAGCTGCCAGCGGAAGGCCTGCCATTCGGGATCCTGCAGACGCTCCGGCACCCTGTCCACGGCCGTCCAGAAGGCCTGCCACAGGGGCAGCAACTGCACGCGCAGGGCGCGGTCGGCATCGGGGGCGCGATCCAGTCGCTCGAGGCGGTGTTCGATGGCGCGCAGGTAGCGCGGGAACTGGCGCAGGCGGTCGTCGTCGGCCTGCAGCAGGAAGTCGGGCGGGAACAGTCGGGCGAGCTGGTCTCGGATGTCGGCCGCGGCCTCGATGCGGTTGAGCGGAAGGTTGCCCTTGAGGCGACGCAGCAGGTCGTGGCGCTGCTGCAGCAGTTCCGGCAGGCGCCGCTGCAGGAAACCGGCCGCCTCGGGCAGGCCCAGGCGCGTACGGTCGAGCCAGTCCGCAAAGGTTTCGGCATCGCGCGGCAGCGGCCCCTTCGGCCGGGCGCGCTCGATCAGGGCGCGGGCGAGCATCTGCCGGAAGTCCTCGCAACGGGCCACATCGCTCCACAGCAGGCACAGCCGGTCCAGTTCGGGCCAGGCGCGCAGCAACGCGCGCAGTTCGCGCCGCAGCTGCAGCCGGGTCAGCGCCGCGACTCCGGCGGCATGGGTGTGCGCTGCCTCCGCCGCCGAGTGACACAGCCGCACCTCGACCGATGAGCCGGCGTCCGCCAGGGCCGGCCAGGCATCCATGACATGACCGGCCTGTTCGATTTCCACCTGCTCCGGCAGGCTCAGGTCCTCGGGCCAGTGGTCGAGCCCGCCAAGGTCGAGTGCCTTGAGGCGTGGCGCCTCGGGTTCGGGTATCCGCCCCTGCCAGCGGGCCTGTAACGCCGCCAGGTCGCGGCCGCTGTCGATCACCTTCCCCTTTTCGTCGAGCAGCTCGATGCGCATCCGCAAGTGGGGTTCGAGGCGGCTCTCGTCCCAGGCATCGGGCGGAACCTCGTGGCCGGTGAGCCGCTGCAGACAGGCGGCAAAGGCCGGCAGCAGCGGGCCTTCCGCTGCCAGCGACTCGGCACAGGCGCGGGCAAACTCCGGGGCCGGCACGAAATTGCGCCGCAGTGCCTTGGGCAGGCCCCGCAGCAGGGCCACCAGCTTCTCTTCCAGCAGCCCGGGCACCAGCCAGTCGGCGCGCCAGGGCTCGATGCGCGGCAGCAGGGCCAGCGGCAGGCGCAGGGTCACGCCATCGTCTTCGGTGCCGGGCGCAAAGTGGTAGCTCAGCGGCAGGCGCAGGCCGTCCAGCTGCAGGCTGTCCGGGAAACGCTGGCGGAGCAGCGGGTCCTGCTCGCGGGCCAGCAGCTGTTCACGGTTCAGGTACAGCGCCTGGCGCGCCTCGGGGGCGCGACGGCGGTACCAGCGCTCGAAGGCCGGCCCGGAATGGATCTCGGGCGGGATGCGCTCGGCGTAGAAGTGCAGCAGC
This sequence comes from Gammaproteobacteria bacterium, assembly GCA_026995955.1. Classification (GTDB taxonomy): domain Bacteria; phylum Pseudomonadota; class Gammaproteobacteria; order J044; family J044; genus J044. The sequence continues at coordinate 2,953 of JALWNJ010000022.1, read as the reverse complement.
CTGTCCTCGTCCACCAGCAGGTCGCGGCGCCGGCTGCGGGCCTCGAGGTCCTCGACCTCGGCCATCAGGGCGCGGTTGTGGTGGATGCACTCGGCCCGGGTCTGCCATTCGCCGCGCACCAGGGCATGCAGCACGAACAGGCGGTGGGCGGTCTCGGGGTCGATGCGGCCGTAGTCCACGCGCCTGCCCGGGTGGATCACCAGCCCGTGCAGAGTAAGCCGTTCGCGCGCCACCACCTGGCCGCGGCGTTCGTCCCAGCGTGGCTCGCCGTGGCTGCGCCGCAGCAGATGGCCGGCAAGCCGCTCGATCCAGGCCGGCTGGATGCGGGCCACCTCCAGCGCCCGCAGGCGCCCGGTGTCCAGCAGCAGGCCGGCCATGACCCACTTGGGATGGCGTCGCGCCAGCGCGGAGGCGGGATGCAGGGTGAAACGGCGCTGGCGCACGCCCTGGTAGTAGCCGCGCTCGTCCCACTGGCCGATGTGGTCGAGCAGGCCGGCGAGCAGGGCCTGGTGGATGGCGTCCGGCTCGGACGGCTCGCTGTTCTCGTGATGACCGCGTTCCAGCAGCAGGCCGCGGATCTGCCGATGCAAGGCCTGCCACTCGCGCATCCGCAGCCAGGACAGGAAGTGCTGCCGGCACCACTTGCGCAGCTGGTTGCCGGAGCGCTGCCGCTCGGCCTCCTGCCAGTCCTGCCACAGGCGCAACCGCGTCAGGAAGTCGGAATCGGGCACCATCCACTGTGCGTGGGCGGCGTCGGCGGCCTGGCGGCTTTCCTGCGGGCGCTCGCGCGGATCCTGTACCGCCAGACCGGTGGCGATGACCAGTACCTCGGCGAGTGCCCCGAGGCGCTCGGCCTCGAGCAGCATGCGCGAGAGCCGGGGGTCCAGGGGGATGGCGGCCAGCCGGTGGCCGATGTCGGTGATGCGCTGCTCGCGGTCGGCGGCCCCCAGCTCGTGCAGCAGGCGCCAGCCGTCGCGGATCAGGCGCGGATCGGGCGGGTCGATGAAGGGGAAGTCGGCCGGGTCGCCGAGCCCCAGGTGGGCCATCTGCAGGATGACGCTGGCCAGGTTGGTGCGCAGGATCTCGGGGTCGGCATGGCGCGGCCGGTTGCGGTAGTCCTCTTCGGAATAGAGACGGATGCAGATGCCGGGCCCCAGCCGGCCGCAGCGACCGGCACGCTGGTCGGCGGCGTCCTGCGCGATGGGCTCGATGTGCAGGCGCTGCACCTTGGCGCGCCAGGAGTAGCGCGACACCCGGGCCAGGCCGGAATCGACCACAAAACGGATGCCGGGCACGGTGAGCGAGGTCTCGGCGACATTGGTGGCGAGCACGATGCGCCGGCCCCGGTGCGGGGCGAACACGCGCTGCTGCTCGGCCGCCGACAGGCGAGCGTAGAGCGGCAGGATCTCGGTATGCGGCGGGTGGTGCTTGCGCAGCGCCTCGGCGGCCTCGCGGATCTCGCGCTCGCCAGGGAGGAACACCAGCACGTCGCCCGGGCCCTCGGCGGCCAGTTCGTCGACGGCCTCGACCAGTGCCTCCAGCAGGCTGCGGTCGCGGCTGTCCTCGTCCGCGGCGGCCAGCGGCCGGTAGCGGATCTCGACCGGGTGACCGCGGCCGCTGACGCGGACGATCGGGGCCTCGCCGAAATGGTGCGAGAAGCGCTCCGGGTCGATGGTGGCGGAGGTGATGACCAGCTTCAGCTTGGGGCGGCGCGGCAGCAGGCGCTTGAGGTAGCCGAGCAGGAAGTCGATGTTGAGACTGCGCTCGTGGGCCTCGTCGATGATCAGGGCATCGTATTCGCGCAGCTCCGGGTCGGACTGGATCTCGGCCAGCAGGATGCCGTCGGTCATCAGCTTGATGCGGCTCTCGGGCCGCAGCCGGTCGCTGAAGCGCACCTTCCAGCCGACGCCCTCGCCGATGGGGGTGCCAAGCTCCTCGGCCAGCCGCGTGGCCACCGTGCGCGCGGCGATGCGCCGTGGCTGGGTGTGGCCGATGCGGCCGCGGCTGCCATAGCCGAGTTCCAGCAGCAGCTTGGGCAGCTGGGTGGTCTTGCCGGAGCCGGTCTCGCCGCAGACGATGACCACCTGGTGTTCGGCCAGGGCGCTAAGCAACGATTCGCGCTCGCGGCTGACCGGCAGTTCGGGCGGATATTCGATGCGGGCGCAGAGCGCGCGGCGGCGGGCCACCCGGGCGGCCGAGCGTTCGATGTCGCGTGCCAGGCGCGGCAGGCCGCGGTCGATCGGCTGGCCCCGTCGCAGGCGGCGCTCGATGCCTGCCAGGCGGCGGCGCAGGGCAGGGGCATCGCTCAGCGTCGTTTCGTCGAGGCGCAGCCTCAGGGCATCCAGCTGGGTTCGGGCATCGCTCATGGGGCGCACATTGTTTCAGCCGTTGCCACGGGCGGCAAATCCTGTGCTTTTGGCCCTGGGCTGGTAAGCTATTGCGCGGGCAAATCCGCAGGCAGGATCGACATGAGCGAAGCCATCGAGATCATCCACGACCCGGATGAGGACGAGCTGGCCCGCCGCGGCGTGCGCGACTGGCCGATCTGGGAGAAGGAGGTGTCCCGGTTCCCCTGGACCTACGACAGCACCGAGGTCTGCTACCTGCTCGAGGGCGAGGTGGAGGTCACGCCCGAAGGGGGCGAACCGGTACGCATCCGCGCCGGCGATCTGGTGCGATTCCCTGCCGGCCTGTCCTGCACCTGGGACATCCGCCAGCCGGTGCGCAAGCACTACGCCTTCGAGTAGGGGTCGGCCTCGCCGGGCGGGCGGGTACGGAACAGCTTGTACACCCACATGTACTGTGCCGGGTCGGGGGCGATGAGGGCCTCGATGGCCCGGTTCATGCGCGTGGCGTCCGCGACCGGGTCGCCCGCAGGGAAGTCCGGCAGCGGCGCCCCGAAGCGCACGCGGTAGCGCCCGCGCCAGGGATCGACCACGGCCAGGCAGGGCAG
>JALWNJ010000021.1:331-1806 GCA_026995955.1 Gammaproteobacteria bacterium | reverse complement strand
GGCAGGATATATCTGCGGATGGCATTCGGAAAGATCCTCGATGCGCGACCAGCTTTCGCGGGTGGTCGCCGGCACGATAAAGGCATCGACCCCCGCGGCCCGCGCCCGTGCCAGCACCGCATCCCGGTCCGGGTCGAAACGGGGATCATCGAGGTGGACATGGGAGTCGATCATGAAAGGATGCCTGTCCTGGAATCCCGGAGCATGATACCAGACCGGAGCGGGGCACCAGATGAGTCGTTCAGAGCTGTACGCCTTTTGCGAAGGTGTCGCAGGCCTGCAGGCTACCCTGCTTGAAGCCCCGGCTGAACCAGCGCACCCGCTGTTCCGAAGTGCCGTGGGTGAAGGCATCGGGAACCACGCGGCCGGTGGCCTCGCGCTGCAGGCGGTCGTCGCCGATGGCGCTGGCGGCGGTCAGGCCTTCCTCGATATCTCCCGGCTCCAGCAGTTGTCGCTGACGCTGGGCATGGTGCGCCCAGATGCCGGCATAGCAATCGGCCTGCAGTTCCTGCCGCACCGACAGCCGGTTTCCCGCCGCCTTGTCGAGCCGGCGTCGCAACCGATGCACCTTGTCCGAAGTGCCCAGCAGTTTCTGCACATGGTGGCCGATCTCGTGAGCGATGACATAGGCCTGGGCGAAGTCGCCCGGCGCGCCGTGGCGACGGGCCAGCTCGTCGAAGAAGCCGAGATCGAGATAAACCTTCTCGTCGCCCGGACAATAGAAGGGTCCCATGGCAGACTCGCCGAGGCCGCAAGCGGAACGCACGGCGCCGCGGTAGAGCACCACGCGGGGTTCGCGATAGCGCTTGCCGATCTGCTGGAACAGGGGCTTCCAGCTGTCCTCGGTATCGGCCAGCACCACCTTGACGAAAGCGACCTGTTCCTGCTCCCGGGGCGAGGTGACCTGCTGCTGGCTGGCCGGTGTCCGTGCCGTGGAAGTCGTGCCCAGCAAGCCGGACAGGTCGCCACCGAAAAACAGGAAGGCGCCGACCCCGAGCAAGGCCAGCATGCCACCCTTGACCCCAAACAGACGGAAAACCATCGGCAACAGCCGCAACAGACCGCCACCGCCCCCCATCGACAGTCGGCTCGGCGCGCGGCTGAAGCGCCGATCCTCGATGTTGGAACTCTGTCTGCGTCCACGCCACCTCATGCCGTCCCGCTCCCTGCCGTGTTCCTGCCGCCGATCAGGCGCTGCGCGCTTCTTCGATCATGCGGTGGATGATCGGCGTCAGTATGACTTCCATCGCCAGACCCATCTTGCCGCCGGGCACCACGATGGTGTTGCGCCGAGACATGAAGGAATCATGGATCATGTTGAGCAGGTAGGGGAAGTCGGTATCGAACTTCTTCGGATCCTTGAAGCGGATGACCACGAAGCTCTCGTCCGGCGTCGGGATGTCGCGCGCGATGAACGGGTTGGAGGTATCCACGGTGGACACGCGCTGGAAGTTGATGTCGGTCTCGGAGAACTG
>JALWNJ010000021.1:0-321 GCA_026995955.1 Gammaproteobacteria bacterium | reverse complement strand
TGATGTACTTGATGTAATCGGGCATGCGCCGCAGGATGGTGTCGACGATGACATCGGCGCTGTAGCCGCGCTCCGCATTGTCGCGGTGGATCTTCTGGATCCACTCCAGGTTGACGATCGGCACCACGCCAACCTTGAGGTCGACATACTGGGTCATGTCCACTTCGTCGTTCTTGACGCAGCCGTGCAGGCCTTCGTAGAACATCAGATCGGTGCCCGGCGGGATGTCTTCCCAGGGGGTGAACTCGCCCGGCTTCTTGCTGGTCCCGAGGCGGGCGTTGTGCTCTTCCGCCTCCGGCTCGCTGTGCAGGTAGTAGCGTT
>JALWNJ010000020.1:5859-8227 GCA_026995955.1 Gammaproteobacteria bacterium | reverse complement strand
GAGCCGGCGTCACGGGCAATGAGGTTGGTGTGCTTGCCGATCCAGCCCAGCCCGGCCTTCTCGGCCAGGGCCTTTTCCAGCACCGGCGCGCTGTCGACGAAGGCTCGGTACCCGAAGGGGCCGACGCGCGCCTCGATGCGCCGGGCGAGCTGCTGCAGGCGCCGGCGCATGAGCTTGTGGTAGTCGCGGCCCAGGGCATAGCGCGAGACGTATCCGAGGCGGGGATCGCGCAGTACCTCGTGGGGCGGTCGTCCGTCCGGCGGCAGGTAGTTCATGCGCACCGAGACGATGCGCCGCGTGCCCGGCACCAGCTCGGCCGGTCGTGCGCGACGCAGGCCGTGTCGCGCCATGTACTCCATCTCGCCATGCCGGCCCTCTGCCAGCCAGCGTTGCAGATGGGCCTCGTGCTGGCCCAGATCAGGGTCGCTGACGCCGAGCGCATCGAAACCCAGCTCCGCCGCCCAGGTGCGGATCTCTTGCAGCAGCTGTTCGGGGTCGGGCAGGGGCATGGGCAGGGTGTTTGAAGCGGCGGGTGGTTTGTGTCAGATTGCCGCCATGGAGCGACACGGCGGATTATATACCGCGGCCCAGAGCCGCGAACTGGACCGGCTGGCGATCGAGCGGGAGGGCATCCCGGGCTGGACGCTGATGCAGCGCGCGGGCAATGCCGTGTGGCGGCTGCTGAACGCGCGCTGGCCGCAGGCCGAGCGCCTGCTGGTGATCTGCGGTCCCGGCAACAACGGCGGCGACGGCTATGTGGTGGCGCGCCTGGCACGCGAGGCCGGCCGCGAGGTTCTGCTGCTGCAGGCCGGTGATCCGGCGCGCATCCGCGGCGATGCGGCCACGGCACGCCAGGCCTGGCTCGATGCCGGCGGGCGCGAGCTTGCGTTCGATGGTGACCTGCCGGCGGCCGATCTCATCGTCGACGCGATGCTGGGGACCGGCCTGGAGCGGCCGCTGGAGGGGCGCTTCCGCGATCTGGTGCGGGCGATCAACGCCCATCCCGCGCCGGTGCTGGCGGTGGACACGCCCTCCGGGATCAATGCGGACAGCGGTGCCGTGATGGGCGAGGCGGTCGAGGCCGACGCCACCCTCAGCTTCATCGGCCGCAAGCGTGGCCTGTACACCGGCCCGGCGCTGGATCGGGTGGGCGTGCTCGAGTTCGACGATCTGGCGGTGCCGGAGACGGTGTATCGCTGCATTGCCCCGGCGGCGCGGCTGCTCGACGGCGAGGAGCTGCTGCTGCTGGAACGGCGCCCGCGCAATGCCCACAAGGGGGATTTTGGCCACCTGCTGGTGGTGGGCGGACAGCCCGGCATGCCCGGTGCGGCGCTGATGGCCGCCCAGGCTGCCTTGCGCTGCGGCGCCGGCCGGGTGACCATCGCCACCCATCCGCGCCATGCCGACCTGCTGCCGCTGTCCCTGCCCGAGGTGATGACGGCCGCCTGCAACGAGGCGGGCGATCTGCTGCCGCTGCTGGCGCGTGCCGATGTGGTCCTGCTCGGCCCCGGCCTGGGCACGGGCGAATGGTCGCGCGCCCTGTTCGATGCTGCGTTGCAGTTCCCGGGGCCGCTGCTGATCGACGCCGACGGCCTCAATCTGCTGGCCGGCACGGGCCGCAGCCCCGGCAACTGGCTGATCACTCCGCATCCGGGCGAGGCCGCGCGACTGCTGGGCACCACCACCGGCGAGGTACAGAACGACCGTTTTGCGGCCGCCGAGCGACTGGCTCGGCGCCATGCGCCGGTGGTCGTGCTCAAGGGCGCCGGCACGGTGGTCTGGGCGGCGGAGGAGACACCGGCGTTGTGCCCACTGGGCAATCCCGGCATGGCCAGCCCCGGCATGGGCGATGTGCTGGGCGGCGTGATCGCGGCGCTGCTGTGCCAGGGGCTGGCGCCGCCGCCGGCGGCCCGGGCCGGTGTGTGGCTGCATGCCCTGGCCGGGGACGCGATGGCCGGCGAACACCCGCGCGGTCTGCTGGCCACGGATCTGCTGCCCGCGCTGCGCGTGGGCGTCAACGAGATCGGTCCCTGAGATGCAGCTCGAAGTCTGTGGCGAGTCGCGCATGCTGGACCTCGGCGCCCGTCTTGCCCGGGCTGTGGGGGGGCGTGGGGGGCTGGTGTTTCTGCACGGGCAGCTCGGAGCCGGCAAGACCACCCTGGTGCGTGGCCTGCTCCATGCCCTCGGCCACCAGGGCCCGGTGCGCAGCCCGACCTATACCCTTCTGGAGCCTTATGAACAGCTCGTGCCGCCGGTACATCACTTCGACCTGTACCGGCTCGGCGACCCGGAAGAACTGGAGTTCATTGGCATCCGCGATCATCTGCAGGGGAACGCCCTGTGCCTGATGGAATGGCCGGAACAGGGC
>JALWNJ010000020.1:0-5849 GCA_026995955.1 Gammaproteobacteria bacterium | reverse complement strand
AGAGTATCGATGTCATGCATTCGACCGTCTCCATCGACGAGCCGAACAGGCATGGACGACTGCCGCAGCAGCCGGCGGGCGCCTTCCGGCCCGCGTAGCCGGGCGAGCCGGCGCCAGTCGCGTGGCCGGAACAGGGCAGCGGCGCATTGCCGCCGCCCGATCTGCATCTCTGGATCGAGCTCGACCCGTCCGCGCCGGACTGCCGTCGGCTGCGTCTCGAGGCGGTGTCGGCCCGTGGGGAGGAGATCCTCCGGTCACTGCACCCAAATCCTCAGACATGAGTTGAATACAAGCTTCTATGTGTATAAAAATACGGAGAAAAGACTTGATTTTTCCATGCAATGGTACACACTAGGGGCAGGTTCTGGGTCATGCCCGAGGAGGGAGGAGCCGTGAAACAGACATCCCATGCCCGGTTGCGCCGCGAACTGCTGCGGCGGGTGCTGTCGCTCGGCGGTCTGTTCGCCCTGTCCACCTTTGCCTCGCCGCAGGTCGTGTTCGCCGGTCGGCTGGTGCGCGTCAGCGGTCCGCGCATGTCCGAATCGAAGGGCGTGACGCGGGTGGTGTTCGACCTCAGCGGGCCCATTGCCGGCCACAGCCTGTTCGTGCTGCACGAGCCCGAGCGGGTGGTGATCGATGTGCGCGGTGCGCATGCCGTGGGCAACCTGCGCACCGGCAAGGGCACGCCCAGCCTGCTTCGTGGGGTGCGTCACGCGCAACGCAACGGCAACGACCTGCGCCTGGTGCTCGACCTGCGGCGCAAGGCCACGCCACGCAGCTTCGTACTCAAGCCGACGGGCGGCAACGGCTACCGTTTGGTCGTGGATCTGCACGAAGGGGCCTCCGGGCGCAGGCAGCCGGTGGTCACCGCCAGGGCCCATGAGCACAAGCGACGCGATGTCGTCATCGCCATCGATCCCGGCCACGGGGGCAAGGATCCGGGCGCCATTGGCCCGCGTGGCACCCGCGAGAAGGATGTCGTGCTTGCCGTGGCTCGGCGTCTGGCCAACAAGATCAACCGCCAGCCCGGCATGAAGGCGGTGCTGACCCGTGATCGCGATGTGTTCCTGCCCCTGCGCGAGCGCATTCGCCGCGCGCGCCGACACAAGGCCGACCTGTTCGTTTCCCTGCATGCCGATGCCTCTCCGGACAAGCGGGTTTCTGGCTCCTCGGTCTATGTGCTGTCGGAGAACGGTGCTTCCAGTGAACTGGCCCGTTGGCTCGCCGAGCGCGAGAATGCGGCCGATCTGGTCGGCGGCGTCAAGATCAGCAAGATGGACAGCCAGCTCGCCTCGGTGCTTCTGGATCTGTCGCAGGATCACACCATCGAGGAGAGCCTGGATCTGGCCCAGGACATGCTCAACAGCCTGGGCAAGGTCAACCGTCTGCGCAGCCGCCGCGTGGAGAAGGCCGCCTTTGCCGTGCTCAAGTCGCCGGACATCCCTTCGGTGCTGGTGGAGACCGCCTTCATCTCCAACCCGCGCGAGGAACGCCGCCTGCGCAGCAAGGCGCATCAGGACAAGATTGCCAGCGCCCTCTATCGCGGCATCCGCGACTACTTCCGCGACAACGCGCCTGACGACAGCCTGCTGGCCTCGCTGCAGCAGAAAAGCCGCGGCTGATGGCGCGGGACAACCTGCGCCTCGGCAGCATCGGGTTGTTTCCCCGTGACTGGGCCGAGGCCTACTACCCGCCCGACCTGCCCGAGGACTGGGCCTTCGACTTTTATGCCAATGAACAGCCGGTGGCGCTGCTCACCCCCGCCGAGCTGGACGCACGCTGCACGGTGCACGGCGCGGCCGACTGGGTGGAGCTGCTGGCGGAACTGCAGAACGACGACTTCCGCCTGTGGCTGGACCTGCGCCACGCACCTGCGCCCGCGGCCGGGGCGCTGCGGGCGCTTGGCGAAGGGCTGGAAGGGATCGTGGGCGAGGCGCCGCAAGGGTTTTCCGGGGCGCCCCACTGGCGCGAGGAGGCATGCTGGTCGGCGCAGCGACCGCAGTGCTCCGGCCCCGGTCTGCTCCGATTGAGCGGCGACGAGTCGCCCCGGGAGCTGCGTACCCTGCTGGAGTCCTTCGACCGGGCCTGCGCGCTGGAGGCGCCGGTGCTGTTCGTGGAGGCCCCGCGCGCGGCCTTCGAGACGCTGCAGACCCTGATCGAGCTGATGGGCCTGTAAGGCTCAGCCGCGCGGCACCACCACCAGCCCCTGTTCGTCGATGCCCAGGGCGCTGCGCCCCTCGATGAGGTCCAGCATCCGCTCGCCCACCAGCTCGCGGCGCCAGCCGCGCAACAGCGGCAGGTCGCGCTCGCCCAGTACCAGCCGTTCCAGATCGCGGCGCCCTGCGATGGCCTGTGGACTGATCTCGGCCTCCAGCGCCGACTGCCGCAGGCTGGCCATCAGCAGGTCGATGACGGCCTCCTGCCGGGGCTGCAGGCGACGCCGTTCGGGCAGCACGGGCCACTGGTCTCTGGGCAGGTTCGCGGCCTCCGCAAGCAGGCGCAGCAGGGTCTTGCCATGGCGTTCCACGGTGCGCGGCTCCAGGCCGCGGATGTCGCTCAACTCGGCCAGGGTCTTCGGCCGCCTGCGGGCCAGGTCGATCAGCACCTCGTCCTTGAGGATCCAGCGCCGTGGCCGGTCGCTGGCCACCGCCTCCTCCTCGCGCCAGGCGGCCAGCAGCCTGAGGGCTGCCAGCTGCGCGGGTCGCAGACGCTGCAGGCCCTTGACCCGCAGCCAGGCCTGTTCCGGGTCCGGCCGGTAGCGGGCCGGGTCGGTCAGGGCCTCGAAATCCTGTTGCAGCCAGTCCAGCCGGCCGCGCTGTTCGAGCCATTCGCGCTGCTTGAGGTACACCTCGCGCAGCCAGCGCACGTCGTCAGCGGCGTATTCGATCTGATCGCGCGACAGCGGCCGCCGGGTCCAGTCGGTGCGGCTGTGGGCCTTGTCGAGCCGAGCGCCCAGCATCTCCTCCACCAGGCGGCCATAGCCGATCTGATCGCCCAGCCCCATCAGCGCGGCGGCGATCTGGGTATCGAACACCGGCGCCGGCACGAAGCCCTCGCGGATGGCGAAGATCTCCAGATCCTGGCTCGCCGAGTGCAGCACCTTGGTGATGTCGGGATTGCGCAGCAGGGCATTGAGCGGTTCCAGTGACTCCAGCGCGAGGGGATCGATGCAGGCGATGGTGTCGGCGCTGGCGATCTGGATCAGGCACAGCTGCGGTCGGTAGGTGCGTTCGCGCAGGAACTCGGTGTCCAGGCACAGCCAAGGGCTCGCGCCGAGCCGCGCGCAGAGTCGGGTCAGCGCCTCGTCGTTGTCGATCCAGAGGATGTCGTCGCTCACGCGTTTTCCTGTTCCTGCTGGCGGCGGAAGGCCTCGAGCTGTTCCGGGGTGGCCTCCTTCTGGTACTTCGCCTTCCATTCCTCGTAGGGCATGCCGTAGACGATCTCGCGGGTCTGGTCGAGCTCCATCTCGATGCCACGCTCCGCGGCGGCCTCGCGGTACCACTTGGAGAAACAGTTGCGGCAGAAGCCGGCCAGGATCATGAGATCGATGTTCTGCACATCGGTGCGCCGGCGCAGGTGTTCGAGCAGCCGGTTGAACACGGCGGCCTCGATCTCGTTGCGGGTGGCGGGGTCGAGTTCCATGGTGCGCCTCGTCGATGGTTGCCTGGCGGGGACGGTATACTCGTTCGCCATGACTTGCAAACACGCCTTGTGCAGGGTTTTCGCCCTGCTGCTTCCCTTGCTGGCGCTGCTCGCCGCCTGCGGCCTGCAGCGCCCCGAGGTCGAGGCGCCGGTGCGGGTGCCGGGCTCGGAACGCCGACTGACCCTCGATGCCCTGGCCGATCGGCTGGCGCGGGCCGACTTCGTCCTGCTGGGCGAGGTGCACGACAGCGACGAGGCGCATCGCCTGCAGGCACGGCTGCTGCAGGGGCTGCTGGCGCGGGGCCGGCGCCCGACGCTGGTGATGGAGCAGATCCGGCGCGATCAGCGGCCGGGGGATGCCGCGGCACGGCGCCGCGCCATGCGCCAGGGCGGCTGGCCGGTGGCGGGCTACGAGCCCCTGCTGCGGGTGGCCGAGCAGACAGGGCTGGTGATCGTGGGTGGCAATCTCTCCGGCAGGCAGTTGCGCCAGGGTGATGCCCTGCCGCATAAGGTGCGCGCACTTGCGGCCGCTCATCCCCTGTCGCCCCCGGCGCGTGAGCGGCTGGCGCGTGACATCGAACGCGCCCATTGCGGCATGGCCAATGCGGATGCGGTGCGCGCCCTGGTGCGCTTGCAGGCGCTGCGCGATGCCGCCCTGGCCGAAACCATGCTGTCGGTGCCGAGGCCGGTGGTGCTGATCGCCGGCAATGGTCATACCCGGCGCGACTACGGCGTGCCGCGCCTGCTGCAGGGGCAGGGCCGGGTGCTTGCCGTAGGGCTGATTGAACGCGAGCCCGGACACGAGCGACTCAGCGAGGAGCAGGCGGTGCGCGCTGGGGCCTGGGACTTCGTGATCCCCATTGCCCCGGTGCACGACACCGATCCCTGCGTGCGTTTCCGCGAGCAGTTGCAGCGGCTCCGGCACGGCGATTGACAGACCGCCGGCCGGCCCACACAATCGCCGCATCCACGAACCGGGAGGGAAGGCTTGCCAGCCGGGACAGAACACGCACTGGTCGTCGTCGAGGATCTGCACTTCTCGCGGGGCAACCGGCCCATCTTCCGCGGCCTGGACCTGACCATTCCGCGCGGCGCGGTGACCGCCATCATGGGCCCCAGCGGCACCGGCAAGACCACGCTGCTCAAGCTCATCGGCGGTCAGTTGCGTCCCGACCGCGGCCGCATCCTGGTCGATGGGCAGGAGGTCCATCGCCTGGGGCGCGATGCCCTCTATGCCCTGCGCAAGCGCATGGGCATGCTGTTCCAGAGTGGGGCGCTACTCACCGATCTCAGCGTGTTCGAGAACGTGGCCTTCCCGTATCGCGAGCACACCCGCCTGCCCGAGCGCATGATCCGCGAGCTGGTGCTGATGAAGCTGCACGCGGTGGGCCTGCGCGGTGCCCGCGACCTGATGCCGAGCGAGCTGTCGGGTGGCATGGCGCGCCGCGTGGCGCTGGCGCGGGCAATGGCGCTGGATCCGATGATGATCATGTACGACGAGCCCTTCACCGGGCTGGACCCGATCACCATGGGCACCATCGTCAGCCTCATCCGCCGGCTCAACGACGCGCTCGGCATCAGCAGCATCGTGGTCTCGCACGATGTGGCCGAGACTACCTCCATCGCCGATCTGGTGTACGTCATCTCCGACGGCCGGGTGGTGGAGTCGGGCACCCCGGAGGCCCTGCGCCAGACCGGCAACGACTGGGTGCGGCAGTTCCTCGAGGGCCTGCCCGACGGCCCGGTACCGTTCCACTATCCCGCGCCCGACTATCTGGAGGACCTGCTCGCCGATGCTTGACCAGCTCCAGGCCCTGGGCCACTGGGCCCTGTCGCGTTTCGAGCGTCTCGGACGCGGATTTCTGTTCTTCCTGCACATGCTGGGCGGGTTGCCCTCGGTGCTGGCCCGGCCGCGCCTGCTGCTGCGCGAGCTGTATTCGGTGGGGACGCTGTCGCTGCTCATCATCCTGGTATCGGGCGTGTTCGTGGGCATGGTGCTGGGGCTGCAGGGCTATGTCACCCTGGTCAAGTTCGGCGCCGAGGAGTCGCTGGGCGTGGTGGTGGCGCTGACCCTGGTGCGCGAGCTGGGTCCGGTGGTCACCGCCCTGCTGTTCGCCGGCCGCGCCGGCTCGGCGCTGACCGCCGAGATCGGCCTGATGAAGGCCACCGAACACCCCCCCAGCATGGACACCAAGGCGGGCGCTCAG
>JALWNJ010000019.1:1035-1814 GCA_026995955.1 Gammaproteobacteria bacterium | reverse complement strand
GATCGGTCATGGTCGGCTCGGATGTCGGCACGGGTTCGGAGGGGGTATTGAACCACATCGCCGGCGCCGGGTCACACCAGACCGCGCTGGGCGAAGCCGACCGCCACCAGGACGAGCAGCAGGATGCCGAAGGCCAGCAGGCTGAAGCCGAGCACGTGGTAGACGAAGACCGCCCGCTTCGAGGGCGCAGGCACCAGCCGCTTCTCCAGCTCGCCCGAGGCCTTCAGGCGCGCGTATTCCTCCGGACGCTCTTCCTTGAATTCCTCCAGGTCCCAGGAGCCGCTGAACATCACGGTGTCCAGCGGGAACTTGGCCGGACGGAAGTGGTTGTTGAAGAAGTGCACCACGAACAGGGTGGCCACGGCCAGGAAGGCCTCCACGCCATGGGCAATGGCGGCGACGTTGAACAGCCAGCCGGGGGCGAACCGCAGCAGCGCGTCCGAGAACCACAGCAGCAGGCCGGAGCTGCCGATCACGAAGGCGCCCCAGTACACGGCCCAGTAGTCGAATTTCTCCCAGTAGGTCCAGCGGTCGAAACGCGGCGGCCGGCCCTTGCCGAAGAACCACCGGAACTGGGCCTTCATGTCTTCCCAGTCCTTCTTGCGCGGCAGCAGCGAGTCGGGGCCGAACCAGTCGAAGTCCTTGTCCTTGAGCACACGGCGCAGCACCACCGCCGCGTGGCCGAAGACGGCGAGCAGGAAGATCACCCCGGCGGTGCGGTGGATCAGGCCGAACACGCGCGGTCCGCCGACGGCCTCCACCAGGCGGGTGGCCCATTC
>JALWNJ010000019.1:0-1025 GCA_026995955.1 Gammaproteobacteria bacterium | reverse complement strand
TTCGGTGATGACCCTGGTGAGCACCGGCATGCCGGTGCTCACCAGGGTCATCACCGAAAGCGCCAGGATCCAGTGGTTGAGCCGCCAGTACCAGGCGAAGCGCTGAAAGTGCACGCCGCTCTCCTTGCGTTCGGGCTTCTCGCGCACCGGGACGGAGATGCCGTCCTTGCGGTACCAGCGGATGACCCGGTTCTTGTACTCGCGGTAGAACCAGAGCATGGAGTGGCCGTAGAAGAAGATCAGCACCGCGATCACGATGCCCACCATGAACTTGCCGGTGACGAACATCATGGGGTACTTGTCGAAATCGCGGGTGTTGCCGTGCGGGTGGTACTGGATGATCCCGGGACCGGCGTCCTCGTGGCACTCGCGGCAGGTCTCGAGCCGGTTCTGCCCGCTCACGAGGGATTCGGGGTCCTCGATGCGGCGGGTGTCGTGGCCGCGATGGCAGTCCACGCAACGGGCGACCTTTTCGTTGCCGAGCCAGGCGAGCGCGCCGTGGGTGGTGAGCAGGTAGCTCGCCACCGCCTCCTCGTGGCAGTTGCCGCAGTTCCTGGTGACGATGCGGTGCGCGGTGAGCCCCTCGGCCTCGCTCACCTGGTGCGAGGAGTGGCAGTCCGAGCAGGTGGCCGAATCCCCCTTCCAGGGACGGCGGAGGGCGGCGCCGTGGATGGACCTGCGGTATTCCTCGAGCGCCTTCTCGTGGCAGCGCCCGCACATGGCCGGCGAGTTCTCCCGGTGGTTGAGCGCCCGTGGGTCGTCGGAGGAAAAGACGTAGTGCGCCGTGTGGCAGCTCACGCAGTCGGCGTTGTTCTCCACCGAATCGTCGGCGTGGATGGAACGGGTGTAGAACTCGGTCTGGCGCACCACTTCGGGGACCCGGTCGCGGCGGCTGACCGCGCGTCCCTTGCGCTGCTTCCTCGTCTCCCGGGGATCGAGCCGGATGTGGCACTCCACGCAGTCGACCCTGGCCAGCGGGCCCTTCTCGTGCGGCAGCTCTTCGATGTCGCTGTGGCAGTCGATGC
>JALWNJ010000018.1 GCA_026995955.1 Gammaproteobacteria bacterium | reverse complement strand
TGGGCGCCCTGCTGGCGCTGGTCGACCAGACCGGGGCCCGCACCCACTTCTGCCGCCTGTCCACGGCGCGCGGCGTGCAGCTCCTGCGCTGGGCCAAGGACGAGGGGCTGCCGGTGAGCTGCGATGTCGCCATCCACCAGCTGTTCCTCACCGAGGTGGATCTGGGCGAGTTCGACGCCCACTGCCATGTGCTGCCGCCGCTGCGCAGCGCGCGCGACCGCGACGCCCTGCGTGCCGGCGTGGCCGACGGCACCATCGATCTCATCGTCTCCGATCACCAGCCGCACGAGGCCGATGCCAAGCTGGCGCCCTTCCCCAGCACCGAACCCGGCATCTCCGGGCTCGAGACCCTGCTGCCGCTGGCCCTGAAGCTGATCGAGCAGGGCCTGCCGCGCCAGCGCGTGCTGGCCGCGCTGACCAGCGCCCCGGCCGCGCTGCTGGGCGTCGCCGCCGGCCGCCTGCAGCAAGGGGCACCGGCCGACCTGTGCATCGTCGATCCCGAGGACGAGTGGGAACTGGACCCGGAACGCATGCTGAGCGGCGGCCACAACACCCCGTTCGCGGCCTGGCACTTCCGCGGCCGCGCGCAGCACACCCTGCTCGGCACGGAACCCTGAGGGAGGAGCCCATGGCCAGACTGCTGCTCATGCACGACGATGTGGTCATCAGTGAATTCGAGCTGAAAACGCCCACCTTCACCATCGGCCGTGCGCTGCACTGCAACCTCACCATCGACGACCCGCTGGTGAGTCAGCATCATGCCCAGATCGAACGCCACGAGGATCCGCAACAGGGCCGCGCCAGCTACCGGCTCAAGGACCTGAACAGCACCAACGGCAGCTTCGTCAACGGGGAACAGGTACAGGAGGCCACCCTGCGCGACCGCGATGTGCTGCGCTTCGGCACCAAGCACTTCGTGTTCCGCGACGAACAGGTGCAGGAACAGCAGAAGACGCGCAAGCTGAAGAAGAGCTGGATCCCCGGCGTGTTCTATACGAAGGAGTGACTTGGGACCTGGGACTTGGGACATAATGCCTTGAGCGGGTGACGGGAACAGAACGGCCTCCCGCATCACGCGACCAGCCTGCGAGCACAGACATGAAACCGCACCGCAACCGGATCCATCTCATAGACGACGCCCGCATCCTCGCCCACGAGGCGCGCGAGGGGGCGCAGTACCTGCTGCAGGTGGAGGCGCCGCAGATCGCAGAGCGCGCCGAGCCGGGCAGCTTTGCCCATCTTCGCGTCTCCCCCGAGCGGCCCATGCGCCGGCCCATCTCCATCATGCGCACCGACCCGGCGACGGGCATGGTGGAGTTCCTCTACAAGGTGGTCGGCGAGGGCACCCGGCTGCTGAG
The DNA here is from genome assembly GCA_026995955.1 of Gammaproteobacteria bacterium. Lineage (GTDB taxonomy): Bacteria > Pseudomonadota > Gammaproteobacteria > J044 > J044 > J044. Next base: position 460 of record JALWNJ010000018.1, on the reverse strand, counting down.
CGAGCGCCGCCCCGGCGAGACGCTGAGCGTGCTCGGCCCCATCGGCAGGCCCTTCGCCTTCCATCCGGAGCGGCCGCGGCCCCTGCTCATCGGCGGCGGCGTGGGCATGCCGCCGATGATCTTCTGCGCCCAGCGGCTGAAGGACGACGCGCGTTTCTCGCCCTTCGTCATCCTCGGCTCGGAGGTGCCGTTCCCGTTCCGGGCCCGGCCCTCGCGCCTGCTGGTGCCCGGCATGCCCGACGGGGTCATCGGCACCATGCCGCTGCTGGAGGACTGGGGCATCCCGGCGCGGCTGGCCAGCCTGCAGGGCTATGCCGGCTGCTTCGAGGGCTATGTCACCGATCTGGCGCGCCACTGGCTCGAGGCGCTGGACGAGACGGCGCGTCGACAGGTGGAGGTGATGGCCTGCGGGCCACACCCGATGCTGGAGGCGGTCGCCGCGCTGGCCCGGGAATACGAC
>JALWNJ010000017.1 GCA_026995955.1 Gammaproteobacteria bacterium | reverse complement strand
TCTATGCCGAGGTCACCGAAGCGCTCCAGGATGCGTGCCCGCTTCATTTTCATGGTCGGCGTGAGCAGACCGTCGTCGATGGTCCAGGGGTCGAGGGTGGCAATCAGTCGCCGCACCTGGGCATAGCCGGGGAAGTCGCGGATCTGCTCGCCCAGACGCGCGAGCAGGGCCTTCTCCACCGCCCGTTCGGCCAGCACGGCAGGATCGTCGGCCGCCACCCCCAGCTCGGCGGCCAGGGCCTGCCACTGTTCGGCGTTGAGCACGGCCAGCGCGGAGAGGAAGGGACGCCCCTCGCCGATGATCATCACCTGCTCGAACAGCGGGTCCATGGCGATGGCCATCTCCATGTCGGCCGGCGGCACCTTCTCGCCGTTGCTGAGGACGATGATCTCCTTGATGCGGCCGGTGATGTACCAGTGGCCGCCCTCGTCCACCCGTGCCTGATCGCCGGAATGCAGCCAGCCATCGTCGTCGATGGCCGCGCGCGTGGCCTCCTCGTTCTCCCAGTAGCCCAGCATGACGCTGGGGCTGCGGGTGAGCAGCTCGTCGTTGTCGCCCAGTCGCACCTCGACGCCGGGCAGCGGCAGGCCGATGCTCTCGGGCACATTGTCCTCGGGCCGGTTGACGGTGATGACCGGGCTGGCCTCGGTGAGCCCGTAGCCCTGCAGCACATTGACGCCCAGGCCGAGGAACACCCGCGCCACATCGGGAGTGAGCGGTGCGCCGCCGCAGACGGCAAAGCGCATGCGCCCGCCCAGCCGTTCCCGGATCTTGCTCGCCACCAGCCGGTCGAGCAGCGGCCACAGCAGCAACTTCGGATGCCAGCCGGCGCGTCCCTGGCCATGCTCGAAGCGGTGCCAGCCTACCGACACGGCCAGGTCGAACAGGCGGCGCTTGATCGGCGGCTGTTTTGCCAGCCCGTCGCGGATGCGCCCGTGCACGCGCTCGTAGATGCGTGGCACCGACACCAGCACGGTAGGCCGAATGGTCTGCAGGTCCTCGCCCAGCTGCGCCACCGAGCGGGCGAAGGCGACCCGCGCGCCGGTGAGCATGGGCAGCATGTAGCCGCCGGTGCGCTCCAGCATGTGCGACAGCGGCAGGAAGGAGAGGAACACATCGTCCTCGCCGACCTCGGCACACTCGCTGCTGGCCCAGGCGTTATAGATGATGTTGGTGTGGCTCAGCATCACCCCCTTGGGGCGCCCGGTGGTGCCCGAGGTGTAGACGATGGTGGCCAGCTCGTCGCCGCCCTCGGTGCGGGTGACCAGCTCGCCGGAGAGGCCGAACAGCCAGTCGGCCAGCGACTCCAGGCGCGGGTCTTCCGGCTCGTCCTCGGGGTCGATGCTGCCGATGCTGACGATGCGCTGGATGCTGGGCAGGCCGTCGCTGGCCTGCGCCAGGCGCCGCCACTGGCGGCGGCCGTCCACCACCAGCAGCTTCATGCCGGAGTTGGCCGCGATCCAGGCCACATTGTCGGGCCGGTCGTCGGTGTACAGCGGCACGGTGATCAGCCCCAGGCCGGCCGCCGCCTGGTCGAACACCACCCACTCGCGGGAATTGCGCAGCATCACGCCCACCCGGTCGCCGGGCTGCAGACCCTCCTTTTGCAGCGCAGCCTGCCAGCGACCGATCTCCACCGCCATCTCGCGCCAGGTGGTCTGCTGCCAGGACTTGGTGCCATTGTCGTACTGCAGGTAGGCCACCGCATCCGGGGTGCGCCGCAGCCGTTCCCGGAACAGGGCACTGATGGTGGGGGCTTCCTGGGGGGTAATCTTGCCGCTGGTGGTCATGGTCGTCTCCGCCCCGGACGGGGCTCGTGTTGTTGTTCTCCATGGCCGCCATGCAAATGGCGACCGCTCCATCCATTGGAAACCGGTTTCCGCAGCCGGGTTCCACCCGACGCGCGCACCGTGAATATAGCCATCCCGGGCCGGCTGGGGAACCCCACTCGTCGAATGCCCCGGACTGCTCCATAATGGAGCCAGGATCCCGACACCCAGGACGAACCATGTCGCGCTTCGACATCCCCGTGCTCGGCGCCCCCCGGCGCACCAATCCCATCGCCCTGCGCGGCGACATCCGCTTCGTCTCCGACGACGAACGGCTGCTGTACGACCCGCACTTCAGCGCCAGCGAGGGCTGCCCGTCGCAGTCCGAGCCCGAGGGCTTCGAGGTAGCCGGGCCGCGGCGCGAGATCTTCTTCGACCCGGAACACACCCGCGCCGCCATCGTCACCTGCGGCGGGCTGTGCCCCGGCATCAACGCCGTCATCCGCGCGCTGGTGCTGCAGCTCTGGTTCATCTATGGCTGCCGCGACATCCTCGGCATCCGCTACGGTTATCACGGCCTGGGCCGAGAACGCGAGGCCCCACGCGCCCTGACGCCGGCCGATGTCGGCGACATCCATCGCCAGGGCGGTACCGTGCTGGGCTCCTCGCGCGGCACGCCGCCCACCGCCGAGATCGTCGACACGCTGCAGGAACTCGGCATCGACATGCTGTTCACCATCGGCGGCGACGGCACCATGCGCGGCGCCACCGCCATTGCCGACGAAGTGGCCCGACGCGGGCTGGAGATCGCCGTAGTCGGCATCCCCAAGACCATCGACAACGACATCCCGCTGGTGCGCCGCACCTTTGGCTTCGAAACGGCGGTGAGCATCGCCACCGAGAGCATCAACGCCGCCCAGGTCGAGGCCTGGGGGGTGGAGAACGGCATCGGCATCGTCAAGCTGATGGGCCGTTATTCCGGCTACATCGCCGCCACTGCCACCCTGTCCTCGGGGCATGCCAACTTCTGCCTCATTCCCGAGGTGCCCTTCTCGCTGGAGGGGCCGGGCGGCCTGTACGAACTGGTGGAACGGCGCCTGCGCGAGCGCGGCGATGCCGTGATCGTCCTCGCCGAGGGGGCCGGGCAGTACTACTTCGAGACGCCGGAGCGCGAACGCGACGCCTCCGGCAACCCCAAGCTCGGCGACATCGGCGTGCTGGTGCGCGACCGCCTCAAGAGCTGGCTGCGCAGCCGCGGCATCCATGCCCCCATCAAGTACATCGACCCCAGCTACCTGATCCGCGCCGCACCGGCCATCTCCAGCGATCAGCTCTACTGCCAGCGCCTGGCCCGCAACGCCGTGCATGCCGCCATGAGCGGCAAGACCGCCATGCTCATCGGCTACTGGCACGGCCAGATGACGCATGTGCCGATGTCGGCGCTGCGCGGCCTCAGCCGCCAGGTCAATCCCTGCGGGGAGCTCTGGTTCAATGTGCTCGAATCCACCGGGCAGCCGCAGACCATCGGCGACATCAGCTACATCGACCTGGAGGAGGAATGAACACCCGCCCCGCCCGGCGCACGCGCATCATCGCCACCCTGGGGCCGGCCAGCGCCGCGCCGGCGCAAATCGAGGCCCTGATCCGTGCCGGCGTGGACTGCTTCCGCCTCAACATGTCCCATGGCGAGGCGGACGCGCATCGCCGCCTGGCCGCGCGCGTGCGGCGCATCAGCCGGCGCCTGGGTCGCCATGTCGCCCTGCTGTTCGACCTCTGCGGCCCCAAGATCCGCACCGGGCGCTTCCGTGACGGCGGCATCGAGCTGCGCAATGGCGAGCGGGTGGTGCTCACCACCCGCCGCGTGCTGGGGCGCCCCGGGCTCATCCCCTCGCAATACGCCGGCCTGCATCGCGATGTACACCCGGGCGAGCGCATCCTGCTCGACGATGGCCGCATCGAGCTGCGCGTGCTGTCCGTCACCGGCCGCGACATCGTGGCCCGGGTGGTGCACGGCGGGCGGCTGACCGACCACAAGGGCATCAACCTGCCCGACACACGCCTCTCCACGCCGGCCTTCACCCGCAAGGACCGCGAGGACACCGATCTCGCCATCGAGCTGGAGGCCGATTTCCTCGCCCTGTCCTTCGTGCGCGCGCGCAGCGACCTGGACCACCTGCATCGCCATCTGCGGCGGCGCGGCGCCGACATCCCCGTCATTGCCAAGATCGAGAAGCCAGAGGCGCTGGACCACATCGACGACATCCTGGATCACAGCTACGGCATCATGATCGCCCGCGGCGACCTCGGCATCGAGATCCCGACCGAGCGCGTGCCGCTGGTGCAGGAGCAGCTCATCCACCTGGCACGACGCCGCAACCGCCCCGTCATCGTCGCCACGCAGATGATGGAATCGATGATCGACAACCCGCGCCCGACCCGCGCCGAGGTGGCCGATGTGGCGATTGCCGCCGAAACCAGCACCGACTGCGTGATGCTCTCGGGCGAGACCGCCGTCGGTCGCTTCCCGGTGCAGACGGTACAGGCCATGGCGCGCATCCTGCTCGAGGTGGAACGCCATCAGGTCAGTCAGGGCCGCTTCTGCCCGGACTGCCCCGTGGACCTGGCACAGGCCCGACTGCCGGTGCGCGAAGCGGTGAGCAACGCCGTGCTGTCGCTGTCGCGCGACCTGGCGCTGGACGCCATCGTCGTCCCCACCCGGGGCGGCACCACGGCCCGCGTCATCGCCGCGCGGCGCCCGCTGTCGCCGATCCATGTGGTCAGCAGCGACCCGCGCACCCTGCGCCGCACGGCCCTGCACTGGGGCCTTAACCCGGTCCAGGTCACGCGCAGCCACATCCGCGACTGGCACCGGCTGCTCGAACATCTGGTGCGCCACCGGCACTGCCGCTCCGGCGGCACCGCGCTGGTGGTGTCCGGGTTTCACGACGATCCCGCGCTCAACGAACCGGCGATGAAGATCCTGGCCATCCGCTGACGCGGGATCAGCCGATTTGCCGCCAATAGCCAATAACCAATCAAAAAGGGCGGCTGCCAGAGGCAGCCGCCCTCTCCTGCAGGGCAGGACTTCGAGGATTACTTGTTGACGAACTCGGGATAGGCCTCCAGGCCACACTCGCCGATGTCGACGCCCTCGTATTCCTCTTCCTCGCTGACACGGATGCCCATGGTCACCTTGAGGATGTACCAGACCACCAGCGAGGTGACGAACACCCAGCCGAAGATGGCCACGATGCCGAGCAGCTGGGCACCCAGCGTGGCTTCGGGGTTGGTCAGGGTCACGGCCAGCAGACCCCAGACACCGACCACGCCGTGCACCGAGATGGCGCCGACCGGGTCGTCGATCTTCAGCTTGTCGAGCGTGATGATGGAGAACACCACCAGCACGCCGCCGATGGCACCGATCAGGGTCGCCACGCCCGGAGTCGGGGTCAGCGGCTCGGCGGTGATTGCCACCAGGCCGGCCAGGGCGCCGTTCAGCACCATGGTGAGATCGGCCTTGCCGAACATGATGCGCGCCGTCAGCAGGGCAGCCACGGTACCGCCGGCGGCGGCCATGTTGGTGTTGACGAACACCATGGCCACGGCATTGGCCTCACCGACATCGGAGATCTTCAGCTCGGAACCGCCATTGAAGCCGAACCAGCCCAGCCACAGGATGAAGGTACCCAGCGTGGCCAGCGGCAGGTTGGAACCGGGAATCGGCTTGATGGTGCCGTCCGGCTGGTACTTGCCCTTGCGCGGACCCAGCAGCAGCACACCGGCCAGGGCTGCCGAGGCGCCCGCCATGTGCACGATGCCCGAACCGGCAAAGTCCAGGAAGCCCTTGGCGTCGAGCCAGCCGCCGCCCCACTTCCAGAAGCCTTCCACCGGATAGATGAAGGCCGTGAACACCACGGCGAACAGCAGGAAGCTCCACAGCTTCATGCGCTCGGCCACGGCGCCCGAGACCACCGACATGGCCGTGGCCACGAACACCACCTGGAAGAAGAAGTCGGCCATGTTGGAGTAGTAGGGCGCGCCCTCGCCACCGGCCAGAACCGCCGAGGCCTCGTTGTCGGCACCCAGGAAGAAGTTGATGATGGGCATGAAGCCGCCTGCGCCAGCGTCGCCCGGATACATGATGTTGTAGCCGACGACCAGATACATGATGCAGGCAATGGCAAACAGGGCGATGTTCTTGGTCAGGATCTCGGTCACGCTCTTGGAACGCACCAGGCCGGCCTCGAGCATGGCAAAGCCGGCGGCCATCCACATGACCAGCGCACCGGACACCAGGAAGTAGAAGGTGTCCAGGGCATAGGCGAGCTGGGTCGTGTTGCCCGCCACTTCCACAATGTTGATTTCCACTGTCATTCCTCCGCGGTTCGTTCGTGATCAGAGGGCATCCGGACCGGTCTCGCCGGTACGGATACGAATGGCTTCCTCGAGCGGGAAGACGAAGATCTTGCCGTCACCGATCTTTCCGGTGTTGGCGGCACCCTTGATCGCCTCCACCACCTGCTCCAGCAGGCTGTCGTCGATGGCGACCTCGATCTTCACCTTGGGCAGAAAGTCGACCACGTACTCCGCGCCGCGATACAGCTCGGTGTGGCCCTTCTGCCGCCCGAAGCCCTTGACCTCGGTGACGGTCACGCCCTGCACGCCGATTTCGGACAGCGCCTCGCGCACGTCGTCGAGCTTGAAGGGCTTGATGATTGCTGCAACAAGCTTCATGACTCTGGTTCTCCTGGTTTCTGGTTGGCGCACCGCACACCGCAGTGCAATTCGAGTGATCCTCGCTCCATTCAATGCAGGGGGCGTGCCAGTTTTTTAACATCCTTAAAAATCAAAGGGTTGCGCAATCCGCAAATGACAGGCTCCCCAAGCCGGCCACGCCGCCCCAACAGACCGCACCACCCTGGTGCACAATGCGATCGGGCAAAAGGAAAGGGGCCCGAAAGCGGGCCCCCTTGCCTTTGGCTGCGCGGAAGATCCGCTCAGAATTCCTTGCTCCAGGAAACCACGACACGCGGATTGTCCTCGCCCGCGCCAGTATTGGTGCGGTCGTTCTTTTCCACGCCGATGCTGAAATCGCCCTTGGAGACGCTGACGGCAAAATGCGTGTAATCATCACCGGCCGCGTTGTCGAAGTTGTAGCTGCCGACCAGCAGACTCAGACCATAACCTTCGGCGAGGTCGAAATCGGCGCCAACATAGCCGTAGACATCGCCCTTGCTCAGCTCGGCAGTCGTGTCGTCATCGGAGCCGAAGGTATAGGCAACGCCGAAGCTGATCATCTTGAAGCTGCCGTTGGCATACACTTCGTTGAAATAGGTTTCCCCGATCGGGTACTGATAGGAAATGACACCGACATCATAGCCGAAGTCCTTGAACTCGCCACCGTACCCGGCATAGAGATCCAGCTCATAGTCGGCCACGCCACCAAAGCTCACGTTCGAGGCCCAGGTGCCGACATAAAAGCCGGAATCGTGGTTGTAATCGACACCGCCGGAGACGGCCGCCCCATCGTCGGTCTGGGTGACACCACGCCACAGGTAGTTGTTGGTCACGCCGATGTTCATGCTGACACCGGCCTGGGCACTGGTCGCAGCCAGCAGGGCCGTGGCGATGGCAGAGGAAAGAAGGGTCTTCTTCATCATGGAGTTGCTCCCGATTGCGGTTGGGTTTGAGAAAACGGTTTCGCCTTCCCCGTATTCACGAACCGTGCCAGAATGTGCAAGTCGAAAGATTTCAGCGGGATGGGACCATGTCGGGGGGGTGGCTCTCGGTTGTGCCCTTCCCCGGAAGCCTACGACACGCACCATTTTGGTGAAAATGCACCATCATTGTGCAAAATTGCCTTGCCAGCCCCAGAGAGGTGCACCCGATGACCCTGGACCCCGCCGAGATCGACCGCCTGGCCCGCGACCTTATCGACCGTCTGCCCAGACTGGAGTCGGCGCTCGCCGACGACCTGCAGCGCAACCTCAAGGCCCTGCTGCAGGCGCGACTGGCGCGCATGGATCTCGTCAGCCGCGAGGAGTTTGAGGTACAGAAGGCGGTGCTGGAAAAGACCCGCACCCGGCTGCGGGAACTGGAGTCGCGCCTCGCGGCACTGGAAAATGCCCCGCAGAATCCACCATCCAGGGAGTCCTGAATCCATGGCCAGAACCCCGTCCACCATGCTCGAACTGGGCACCCCGGCGCCCGACTTCTGTCTGCCCGAACCGGCCACCGGCAACACCGTCTGCCTGGCCGACTTCGCCGACCGGCCGGCGCTGCTGGTGGCCTTCATCTGCAACCACTGCCCCTATGTCATTCACATCCGCGATGCATTCGCCGAAATGGCGCGCGAGTACAGCGACCGCGGCCTGCAGGTAGTGGCCATCAACAGCAACGACGCCGACAACTACCCCGACGACAGCCCCGAGAAGATGGCCGAGGCGGTGCGCGAACACGGCTTCGTGTTCCCCTACCTGTACGACGAGAGCCAGGAGGTGGCCAAGGCCTACCGCGC
>JALWNJ010000016.1 GCA_026995955.1 Gammaproteobacteria bacterium | reverse complement strand
CTGCCGCTGGCCCTGGCCGCTGAATCAGCCGTCCCGAATGATTATCGCGCCCTGGTCTGCGTGTTTCTCTACGGCGGCGCGGATACCCACAACCTGCTGCTGCCCACCGATGCGGAGCCGTGGCAAACCTACCGCCAACGGCGGGCGGTACTGGCGCTGGACAAGGGCAGCCTGCTGCCGCTGGCGGGCACGGACGATGCCGGCATGGCCTTTGCCCTGCACCCCGGCTGCGAGCGCATCCAGTCGCTGTTTGCCGCCGGTGAACTGAGTTTTATACGCAATGTGGGTGCCCTGGCGCGGCCGCTCAGCCTGACCGAAGCCCGCCAGCAGCCCGGCCGGCTGCCGGCCCTGCTGTTTTCCCATGCCGATCAGCAGATACACTGGATGCGCGGGGAGGCCCTGCGCCAGCAGGCCAGCGGCTGGGGTGGACGGCTTAGGGAAATGCTGGAAGCCGACTGGCCCGACAGCCCCATCGCGCCGGCCTTTTCCCTGGGGTTCGCCAACCCGTGGCAGGCCGGAACGCGCAGCATGCCCTTCATTCTCGGCGCGCAGGGCGTTTCCACCCTGGTGGAAACCTATTCCGAAACCCACACGGCCAGCATGCACAGCCGCCTGGAAGGGCTCATACGGGCGGCACGAAACCAGCCCGGCCGACCCCTGCAGCAACTCTACGCCGCGCGCATGGAAGCCACGCTGGCCAACAGCCGCCAGCTGGCCGGCCTGCTGGCGGAAGAAGACGATCCCCAGACCATTCTCGACCAGGTGGTCACCATCATCGGTGAGGCCATGGGCACGGACCGCACCCTGATTTACGATGTGGACCTGCGTCAAGACCAGGGCATCGGCCTGGCCGAATGGTGCAATGCCGACGCCGCCGACACCCCACCCACCATAGATACCTATCCGCTGGATTCCTTTCGCCACTGCGTCGATGCGGTTGCGCAGAAACATCACAAATGGTTGGAAAGCCATCATGATGCCCCCCATCCCCTGCTGGTCGCCGACGATATGGTGGACATGTTGCACCGGCAAATGAATATCCGCAGCCTGCTGTGGTATCCGCTGCATTTCTACGACGGGGGCTTCTATCTGCTGGTGTTCAACCAGACCCGCTACACGCGGGTGTGGCGCGAGGCGGAAATCGAGTTCCTGGGCAATATCGCCCAGCAGATCAGTGTCGCCCTGCACAAGATCAGACTGCTGCGCCAGCGGGAACGGGCCGAACAGGATCTGCGCCTGGCTGCCACCGCCTTCGAGACCCACGAGGCCATCGTCATCACCGATCAACGGGGCATCATCCAGCGGGTCAACAAGGCCTTCACCCGCATCACCGGCTACGACAGCGAGGAAGTCGTCGGCAAGACCCCGCGCATTCTCAAGTCCGGCCGCCAGACCCGCGAGTTCTACCGCCAAATGTGGGAAGCCCTGAACAACGAGGGCTACTGGCAGGGCGAGATCTGGAACAAGCGCAAGAACGGTGAAGTCTATCCCGAATGGGAAACCATCACCGCGGTAAAGAACGAGCACGGCGAGATCACCCACTACGTGGCCACCTTCCAGGACATCACCGAACGCAAGCAGTCCGAGGCCCGCATTCAACACCTGGCCTATTTCGACAGCCTGACCGACCTGCCCAACCGCGCCCTGTTGCTCGACCGCCTCAAACACGAGCTGGCCGTATGCCAGCGCCACAATGTGGTGGGCGCATTGCTGTTTCTGGACATCGACCGCTTCAAGACCATCAACGATGCCCTGGGTCACCCCACCGGCGACGCCCTGCTGCAGCAGATCGCCAGGCGCCTGAGCCAGCAGGTGCGCAGTGAGGACACC
>JALWNJ010000015.1 GCA_026995955.1 Gammaproteobacteria bacterium | reverse complement strand
CCCCTTCGGGGTTCCCGCCCACGGCCTTGTCGCTGCGGGGTCCATCGACAGGCCTCCTGCCTGACGATGGACTGGCCGGCCTCCCTGCCGGCCACCCGGTCCCCTGCGGGGCCCGGGCCATTCCGCGCTCCGGCGGCCGTGGGCGGCGCGGGCTACGGGGAAGGGCAAGGCGCTTCGTTCCGGATGGGCGCTGGTTCTTGCCGTCTCTGCGTTTTCGGACTTCGTGTTTCAAGGCACTTGGAACTGGGTGCGAGGTGGGTCGAAGCCGCCCCCTTGTCCCAAGTTTCTCGGCCCTCACCACTTCCCTTCCACCGTTGAAAAAGGGGGGCGTCCCTTTTTCCAAGGTGCGAGGAGGTTGGGGCTTGGTGCGAGGGGGGTGGTGGCTTCGTTTTGCCTTGTTCCTCGTCACGGGTTACTTGCTCCTGTTTTTTCCGCTGCCGCTTCCGGCTGCGGAGCAGGCTGCCGATGCGGCGGAAAGGGCGCAGTTTGAGCATTATCAGGGCCAGCCCATCATGGCGATCCGCTTCGAGGGCAACCGGGTCACGCGCGAGATCGTGCTGCGCGAGGAGCTGGTACTGCACGAGGGCGAGCCCTTCGATGCCGAAAAGGCACTGAAGTCGCGCCAGTACCTCAGGAACCTGGGGCTGTTCAAGCAGGTGACGCTCGCGGTGCGCGAAGTGCCGGGCGGGGTGGCGCTCACCTATCGGCTGGAGGAGAAGTGGTACCTGCTGCCGATCCCGCGTCTGGGCGTCAATTCCGATGCCGATGTGAGCTATGGCGGCGAGCTGCGCTGGGACAATGCCTTCGGGCTCAACCAGCGATTTCGCGTGATTCTGGAGGACACGCGGCGGTTCAACGGCGAACAGGTCCGCGACCGGCACCTGGAGTACATCATTCCGAAGATTCCCGGCACGCGCTTCGGTATCGGCATCGCCACTTCGGGCGGACGGGTGGAGACGCGCCGCACCAGCAAGGACGACAATGGGGTCGAGCTGGGGCTGTACGAGCAGCAGAGCGACCAGTTCCGTATCGGTCTGTCGCGCTGGCTGAAGCGCATTGGGCCCAGTCACGGCTGGCGGCTGGGCAGCTCGGTGAGTGCGGTCCACGACGAGTACCGGGTGGTGCGCGACAATCCGGAATTGCCGGAGGAGTCGCGGCGGGTGACCCTGGGCATGGGGGTGGACTTTACCACCAGGAACGACCACGAGCTGTTCCGTACCGGCGAGGAGTATGGGCTGGGCTTCGGCTTCGGCCGTCGCAATCTGGGCTCGGATCACAACTACTACGACCTCAGTGCCTACTGGCGACGCTACAACCACCTGCCGCAGTTGCGGCGCAGCAACCTCAACTGGCAGCTGCGGCTGGGGTACAACATGGGTGACGAGAATGCCTACCAGCTCGGTGGCGGTTCGTCGATGCGGGGCCTGGTGCGCGAGGACGTGCGCGGCGATGTGTATGCCCTGCTCAACCTGAACTGGCTGGTGCCCCTGTTCGGGCACGACAGCTTTCGTGGTGTCCTGTTTACCGACATCGGCAATGCCTGGCCGCGCGGCAAGGTGGACCTGACGCGCTGGGAATATACCGTGGGGGCGGGCTTTCGCTGGAAGATCCGTTCCCTGGTGCGCATCAGCCTGCGCGCCGATGTGGGCTACGACCCGGCGACCGGCGAGTACAAGGCCTATGGCGGGACCAACTACATGTTCTGATGCGGTGCCGGGAAGGAGGCGCCGGCCCGAAACGACGACGGGGCCCGCGGGCCCCGTCATGGACGCGGTGGTACGGGCTCAGACCCGTGCCATCACGGAGAAGCTCTTGACGAACGGGCCGGCCATGCGCGGGTCCTTGACCATGGCGCCGTAGTCGCCGACCACGAACTTCATCTTCCCGGTGGTGAAGGCCATGCCGAGGCCGGTCATGCCCGGCGGCTTGGCGATCCACTTGTTCCACTGGTCCTCGGAGGCGCGGATGTCCCAGTTCAGCGTCTCGCCGTTGTAGGCGCCGGCGGAGACGGCCTTGCCGTTTTCTACCGTGATGACGCCGCGCGGGGTGTCCTCGCCGGGGAAGCCGTAGCCGATGACGGAATTGAAGCCGATCTGCTCCAGTGCGCCGGAGAGTTCCGGCTCGTTGTTCCATTCCTCGGCGAACTTCTGCATCCAGTCTGCGTCAAACAGTGCCATGTCGTGACTCCTCGTTGCGGTTGGTTGGAAGGCGTGCTTCCGGCGGGTTTCGTCCCTGTTGCTTGTCGTTGTCGTGGCGACAGCATGCCCGCCGCGACGGTTCATTTCAAGACGGGGCCGACCCCGGCTTGATAGAATGCCCGGCCTGATCCGGACGGAGGCGAGTGTTTGCTGGAACGGCGCATCAAGGCATGTGAGCAGGCCCTGGATCGATCGCAGCTGCGCGGCGGGCGCATCGGCATCGAGAAGGAGAGCCTGCGCGTCTCCCCCGAGGGCACCCTGGCGCGTACGCCGCATCCGGAGGTCTTCGGCTCGGCGCTGACGCATCCGCATCTGACCACCGACTACTCCGAGGCGATGCTGGAGTTCATCACCGACCCGCAGGCGGAGCCGGCGGCGGTGCTGGAACAGCTCCGGGCCCTGCACCGTTTCGTGCACGCGCGGCTCGAGGAGGAGATGCTGTGGGCCACCAGCATGCCCTGCGTGCTGCACGGCGACGACAGCATCCCCATCGCCCGCTACGGCAACTCCAACCTGGGCATGATGAAGACCGTGTACCGGCGTGGCCTGGGCCATCGCTACGGGCGACCGATGCAGGTCATCTCCGGGGTGCACTTCAATTTCTCCTTCGACCCCGAGCTGTGGCCCGCGCTGCAGGCACTGGAGGGCAGCGACGAGCCGCCGGTGGCCTTCCGCTCGCGCCGCTACATGGATCTCACGCGCAACCTGCAGCGGTACGGCTGGCTGGTACCCTACCTGTTCGGCGCCTCGCCGGCGGTGTGCAAGTCCTTCGTCGGCCCGGTCAGTCACCGGCTCAAGGTATTCAACGAGAACACCTTCTACGACCCCTGGGCCACCTCGCTGCGTCTGGGCGACATCGGCTACACCAACAAGCGCGAACACGAGGTCGGCATCCGTGCCGACTACAACAGCCTGGAGGGCTACATCGAGACGCTGTCCTGCGCCATCAGCACGCCGTCTCCGGTGTGGGAACGCATCGGGGTGGTGGTCAACGGGCGCTGGGAGCAGCTCAACGCCAACATCCTGCAGATCGAGAACGAGTACTACACCACGGTGCGGCCCAAGCAGCCGCTTCAGGGGCTGGAGAAGCCGGTGCTGGCGCTGTGCCGCCGTGGCGTGGACTATGTCGAGCTGCGCTCGCTGGATGTCAATGCCTTCGATCCGCTGGGCATCAACGGGACGCAGCTGCGCTTCCTGCAGTCGTTCATGTGGTATTGCCTGCTCAGGGACAGCCCGCCCATTGACGAGGCGGCCCATGCCGAGCACGACCACAACCTGATCGAGACCGCACATCATGGCCGGGCGCCCGACTTCCGGCTGCTGCGCGATGGTCGCGAGGTGCCGCTGCGGCAGTGGGCGGCGGAGCTGCTCGACGAGATGCAGGGAGTCTGCGAGCTGCTGGACGGAGGGGATGAAGGCCCCTGGTGCCGGGCCCTGGCCGAGCAGAGGGCGCTGGTGGAGGAACCCGATGCCACCCCCTCGGCGCGACAGCTGGAACGGATGCGGCAGGAGGGGTATGGCTTTTTCCATTTCGCCCAGGACATGTCGCAGCGGCACCATGAGCACTTCTGCCGTCTGCCGGTCGATGCCGAGGCGGAGGCGCGCCTCGAGGCGGAGGCGCGGCGCTCTCACGAGGAGCAGGCCCGCATCGAGGCCGAGCCGCAGGCTCCTTTCGACGAGTTTCTCGCCGAGTACTTTGCACAGAACTGAGTTTGGAGCTGGACATGAAGCGTATTCTGCCCCTGCTGTGGCTGCTGCCGACACTGGCCCTGGCGACTCCCCTGCGCGACCTGGATGGGCGGCCTGCCGATCTGCGCGAGTGGATCGGACAGGGGCGCTGGACGGTGGTGATGATCTGGTCCTGGGACTGCCCGATCTGCAACCGTGAGGTCGAGGCCTGGGACCTGTTCGACGACGCCCACCGGGACCGGGATGCGCGGGTGATAGGCCTGTCCATCAATGGCGGCGGCGAGGAGGCAAAGGCACGCGCCTTCGTGGAGGAGCACGATCTCGGTTTTCCCAGCCTGATCGGCACGGCGCGTCAGGTGGACGCCCTGTTGCGCCGGGAGACCAGGCAGGGGCTGCGCGGCACGCCCACCTTCCTGCTCTACGATCCCGAGGGCAGGCCCGTCGGCATGCAGATCGGCCCCCTCCCGACCGAGGCCGTGGAGGAGATCCTGCGCCGACATGACGGGCGTCACGAAACCGGTGCTTCGCCTGTACAAAGGCCTGCACGGGACGGGGGCATGGGCTAGAATTCGGGCATGCCGATGGAGGAGACGATGAGCAAAGGCGACACCCCAGAGCAGCCCACCGTGGCACGCGAGGAAGACCTCGCGCCCACCGACGAGGTCAATGTCGAATACCTGCAGGCGTTGCTGCGTTCGCGTGCCCGGCTGGAGCTCGAGTTCCGCGGCCAGCGGCTGGAGATCCATCCGGCGCAGCGTGTGTTCGTGGTCGGCCGGGGCGAGGAAGCCGACCTGCGCATCGATGTCCCCACGGTGTCACGCAATCACGCCCGTTTCGTGTTCCGCAACGGCAAGTTCGTGCTCATCGACAGCAGCCGCAACGGCACCTTCGTCCGCCCCGAGGGGGGCGACGAGGTCTGTCTGATGGAACAGGAGGAGTTTCCGCTCTCCGGCACCGGCGTCATCGGGCTCGGCGAGCTGACCACCTCAGGCTCCGATCTGCTGATCTTCTACACCTGCACGCCCGAGGAAGGGTGAGGCTCAGGCGCCCGCTTTCGCGGCGCTGAACTCGAACGAATCGAAGTGCAACTGATCCTCGGGCAGGCCATGCTCGAGGAAGTGCGTGCGTGCGGCCTCCACCATCGCCGGTGGCCCGGCGACATAGACCTCGTGGCCGGCCAGATCCGGGAAGCGGCGCAGCACCGCCTCGTGCACCAGGCCGGTCTCGCCCTGCCAGTCGTCGCTGGCCGGCGGCTCCGACAGGACCGGGTGGTAATGGATGTTTTCGTGTGTTCCGGCCCATTGCCGTGCCAGGTCGTCGCGGTACAGGCCGGCGCGATCGCGCGCCCCCCAGAACAGGTGGAAGGTGCGCGGGTCGCCGTCCTCGATGGCATGCTCCAGCATGGCCTGCATGGGGGCGAATCCGGTGCCGCCGGCGACCAGGATGACGGGCCGCTCGCTGCTGTCGTCTAGATGGAAGCTGCCCTTCGGGCCCTCGATGCGCAGCAGGGCGCCGGGCTGCATCTCGTTGAACACGAAGTCGGTGAAGCGGCCGCCCGGGACATGGCGGATGTGCAGCTCCAGCAGTTCGTCGCGGTGCGGTGGATTGGCCAGCGAGAAGGCCCGCGCGCCGCCCTCGCGCAGCAGGATGTCGATGTACTGCCCGGGCAGGAAGGCCAGCCGCTCGGACTCGGGGATCTTCAGGCCCAGCTCCATGACATCATCGGCCAGACGGGTCATGCGCTCGACCCGGGCCGGCAGGCGCTTGACCTCGATCTCGGCCGGGCGCTCGATCTCGCGTGCGCGGATGACCAGGTCGCTCTCGGGTACCGCTTGGCAGAACAGGGCCTTGCCGGCGGCCTCGTCGGCCTCCGACAGGGCGCTGCGGTTGCGCCCCTCGTAGCGCACCCGTCCCGAGACGATCTCGCCCAGGCAGGCACCACAGGCCCCGTTGCGACAGCCGTAGGGCAGGGTCAGCCCCTGACGCAGGGCGGCATCCAGAACGGTCTCCCCGCTGGCACACTCGAACTGGTGGCCGCTGGGCTCGATGGTCACGGTATGGGTCATGGACGGGATTCCGAATCGGCTGAAGTCGCGTATTCTATCGCCCCTGTGCGTGAAATAAACGGGGCGCTCGAATGGACAATGTGCTCATCATCGGTTGCGGCGACATCGGTCGGCGGATTGCTCGGCGCCTGCCGGACCGGCGCATCGTTGGCCTGGTGCGCAGCGAAGAATCGGCACAGCGGCTGCGTGCCGCCGGCATCGAGCCGCTGCAGCGGGATCTGGATTCGGCGGACTTCGCGCTGCCGGAGCTGGCGCCGCGGACCACCCTGTTCCATCTTGCGCCACCCCCGCCGCGTGGCCGCAGTGATCCCCGTACCGAACGCCTGCTGGCGGCGCTTGCGCAGTGCTCCTGTCCGCCACTGTGCGTGGTGTACCTCAGCACCTCCGGGGTGTACGGCGACTGCGGTGGCGCCTGGGTGGACGAGACCTGGCCGGCCCGGCCCCGGGCCGACCGCGCCTGGCGGCGCTGGAATGCGGAACGGCAACTGCTGACCTGGTCTGCCACCAGCGGCGTGCCAGTGGTGCGCCTGCGTGTGGGCGGCATCTATGCGCCGGACCGCCTGCCCGTGGCGCGGCTGCGTTCGGGGCGTCTGCGGGTGCTGTGCCCGGAAGGGGCGCCGTGGAGCAACCGCATCCATGCCGAGGATCTGGCGCGGGTCTGCATTGCCGCTGCCGAACGCGGGCGCAGCGGCGCCCTCTACAACGCCAGTGACGGTCATCCCACCAGCATGACCGACTACTTCTACCGCGTGGCCGATCACCTCGGCCTGCCGCGCCCGCCCTGCGTGCCGGCCGACAGTGCCGAATCGGAGCTCAGCCCCGAGATGCTGAGCTTTCTGCGCGAATCGCGCCGACTCGACAATCGTCGCAAGCGCGACGAGCTGGGCGTGACTCCGGAGTTTCCGGATCTCGATTCCGGGCTTCGGGCGCGGGTCGAAAGCGAGTGACAGCCTGCCCACGCAGGGATAGAATGTGAACTGGTTCCCACTTTCGTGGCAGGGACGAGAGTTCACGAATACAAGGAGGAGAACGGTTGGCCGGAAGAAACGCGCTAGGGGGGTTTTTCCGATCTCCGTTTGCCGTGCTGATGGGCATCGAGGCGCTGATCCTCGCTGGCTCCGTCTATGCTGCTGCCTGGCTGCGTTTTCCGGACAGCGAGGAGATGGCGCGCAGCCTGGGCGCCCTCTGGCCGAAGGCGCTGGTGTACATGGTGGTCATGCTGCTGGCGATGACTGCCGTGGGGCTGTACCAGAAGCACCAGCGCGAACGCATGGCAGGGGTAGTCCTCAGGCTGCTCGTTGCCCTGGTCTCGGGCAGCGTGGTCCTGGTGCTCATCTTCTATCTGCTCCCCGGGCTCTATCTGGGGCGAGGTGTCTTCGCCCTGGCGGGTCTGATCTCCTTTTTCGTCATTGGCACGATCCGTCCGGTCTTCTATCAGAGTGCCGATGAATCGGCATTCAAGCGCCGCGTTCTGGTGCTCGGCTGCGGCGAGCGGGCAGCCTCGATTCCGCGCAATCTCAGACGCAAGGCGGACCGCCGCGGTTTCGAGATCGTCGGCTTCGTGTCCATGCCCGGACACCACAATGCCGTTCCTGCCGATCAGATTATCCATCTGGAAGACGCCTCGCTCGCCGAGTACGCCTGCAGCCACGACATCGACGAGATCGTGGTGGCGATGGACGATCGTCGCAAGAGCTTTCCCTTCGACGATCTGCTCGAGTGCAAGCTGCGGGGGGTGGAGGTGCTGGATCTGCCCAATTTCTTCGAGCGCGAGGCCGGCAAGGTCAAGCTCGATCTGCTCAGCCCGAGCTTCATCATCTTTTCCGACGGCTTCAGCCGGGGGACGCTGCGCAACGCCCTGGAGCGGATCTTCGATGTCGTGGTGAGTCTGGTCCTCCTGATCCTGGCTGCGCCGGTCATGCTGCTCACTGCAGCGGCCATTCTGTGGGAGTGCCGCTCGCTCAAGTGTCCCATTCTGTACCGACAGGAGCGGGTGGGACTGGATGGAAAGACCTTCGAGGTACTCAAGTTCCGCAGCATGCGTACCGATGCCGAAAAGGACGGCAAGGCGGTCTGGGCGACGAAGGACGATCCGCGGGTGACCCGGGTCGGGAGGTTCATCCGCAAGACGCGAATCGACGAGCTGCCGCAGATCTTCAATGTACTCAGGGGCGAGATGAGTTTTGTCGGGCCGCGTCCCGAACGGCCGCAGTTCGTGCAGGAACTGGGGCGGAAACTGCCGTATTACCACGAGCGGCACCGGGTCAAGCCCGGGGTGACGGGCTGGGCGCAGCTCAACTATCCCTATGGCTCCTCCGACCGGGATGCGATGGAAAAGCTCCAGTACGAC
>JALWNJ010000014.1 GCA_026995955.1 Gammaproteobacteria bacterium | reverse complement strand
CTCTACAAGTCCTTCATGCTGGCGGTGCCGGCGGGGCTGGTGCTGGCCTGGTGGTACCTCGACGCCCGCGACTACGACTGGCGCGGCTTCCTGCGCCACGACCTGTGGCCGCTGGCGCTGATGGCAGTCAGCGGGCTGGCCCTGTTCTCGCTGTGGCTGCTGCTGGACCCGGACCCGCAGGCCATCATCGACGAGTTCATCCTGCACGAGAACATGGGCAAGGTGGCGCAGTCGCACTACCTCGCCAAGCTGCTGTGGGGCGGCTCCAGCCTGTGGTCGCAGGCCATCGGCCTGCTGCTCAACAGCGGTCTGCTGGCGCCGCTGTCAATCGCCGCCCTGTGGCTGGGCTGGCGCCGGCGGCACGAAATGGGACGCCGCGAGCGCTGGCTGTGGATCTGGCTCGGGGTCTACTTCCTGGTGTTCCTCATCCCCACCCAGCGTTCGGCGCGCTACCTGATTCCGGCCATGCCGGCGCTGGCCCTGTTGCTGGCGCTGTACTGGTCGCGGATCCCGCGCTGGGTGTTCCGCGTCTCGCTGCTGCTGGCGCTGCTGTTCGAGGCCGGCATCCTGGTGTTCGCCGTCAAGCTGCAGCTGTGGCTGCCGCAGGACGCCCACTATCCCGTCTGGCTGTGGCTCATCTACGGGCTGATCGTCGGTACCACCCTGTGGGCGCTGTTCTCGCCCGCGCCGCGCAACGCGGTGCCGACGCTGGCGCTCGCCGTGTACCTGATGCTGTCGCTGTTCTTCCTGCCCTTCGATGGCCCCGCCGGGCAGTTCCCGCCGCAGGCCATCGCGGCGGTGCGCGGCCACACGGTGTGCGCGCCCTACAACTTCAATGCCAAGGACGAACGCTACCGCTTCCTGCTGCCCGGGGCCGACATCGCCGGCTACCTCACCACCCGCGATCACCGCAGCCCGGAACAGCTGATGCGGGACTGCCGCTACCTGATCCTCGACCTGCCGCCCGACGCCCGGCCCCGGTTCGACCGCTGCCGGGTGCTCGGACAGCGCCTCGACACCCGCTCACGCCAGAACGGCCGCGAGATCCGTGAGGTGCTGCTGGAAAACCGAATGGAGCACCTGTTCACGCGGCAGTGGCTGCTGCATTGCCCGCATGCGGGGCAGGAGAATGAAGACAAGGGAAATTCGTGAGCGACCGGCGGGCCGGCCGCCTCAGTCGAGCTGATCCAGCTCGTCCATCAGCTCCTCGTCCTGCGACTTCGCGCTGGCACCATCACTGACCTGGAAGGCACGGCGCTCGAACCAGGCATCGCGCAGGCTCTCGTAGCGATCGAAGGCGACATCGTCCAGCACCGCGCTCACCCCCAGCAGCTCGGCGCGCACGCTGGTGAAGTTGAGCGCCCACAGCGTGTTGCTGAGCCACTGGCGATGCACGGCATAGGTCTGCGGCGAGGTGCGGTAGTCCACATAGAGCGAGGGCGCGTCGCGCAGCGAGGAAGGCCCCAGGATGGGCAGCACCAGATAGGGGCCGTCGGGCACGCCCCAGTAGCCCAGGGTCTGGCCGAAGTCCTCGTCGTTGCGCTCCAGGCCCACATCGGTGGCGATGTCGAACACCCCCAGCAGGCCGAAGGTACTGTTGATGGTGAGCCGGCCAAAGTCGTCCAGTGCCTCGGTGGGCTTTAGCTGCAGCAGGTCGTTGAGCAGGTTGCGCACATCCCCCAGGTTGGCGAAGAAGTTGCGCACCCCCTGCTCCACCGGGTCCGGCGTGATGGCCTTGTAGCCCCGCGCCACCGGGCGCATGAAGTGGCGGTCGAAACCGTCGTTGAAGGAGAAGACGGCGCGGTTGATCGGCTCCAGCGGATCGCGCGGATCGG
>JALWNJ010000013.1 GCA_026995955.1 Gammaproteobacteria bacterium | reverse complement strand
CGCGCGGGGATTCTGCCTCGTCCCGGTACAGGCCATAGGTGGGGCAGTGCGGCAGGCACAGGCCGCAGAACACGCACTGTCGGGTCTGGTCGAGGGAATCGGGCATCACGCATAACCGGCGGGCAGAAGCGGGGAGTTTACCGGCTTGTCCCCCGCAGCGGCCAGTCCCGCGGGCCGGCAGCGCCTGATAGAATGGCCTTTCACCAAGAATCCGCAGAGGACACCGCCATGCCACAACCCCTGTCGACCCGTTTCCTGCTTGCCGCTGGCGGCGTGTTGCTGACCGCGAGCACCATTGCCTCGGCCGCAGAGCCCCCTCAGGGCTGGTCCGGCAGCGCCGAGCTGGGTGCCGTATACACCACCGGCAATACCGAAAACACTTCCTTCGACGGCAAGCTCACCGTCAATTACCTGCGCGCGCCCTGGGAGCATGGCCTGCTGCTGCAGGCGTATACCGCTAGCGAGTCGGGCCAGCGCACGGGCGAGCGCTACCTGGCCAACTACAAGGGGCGCAGGGATCTCTCCGAGCGCAGCTATGCCTTCGGCAACCTGCGCTACGAGGACGATCGCTTCAGCGGTTTCCGCTACCAGGCCTCGCAGACGCTGGGCTATGGGCGCCGCCTCATCGACAGCGAGCACCACAAGCTCAAGGGCGAACTCGGCGTCGGTGCCCGCCAGAGCGAGACGGAAACCGGCGAGCAGAACCGGGTGGCGGTCGGCACGCTGGGTGGTGACTACACCTGGCTCATCTCGCCGACCTCCAGCTTCCTGCAGACCCTGCTCGTGGTGGCCGGCGAGGACAACACCGAGGTGTCCGCGGTCAGCACCCTCAAGGTGCGCATCCACCAGGCCCTGGCGCTGGCCGTCGGGCTGGATGTGAAGCACAATACCGATGTGCCTGCGGGCCGCAAGAACACCGATACCAAGACCACCATCAACCTCGTCTACGATTTCTGATGTCCGGCTACCGAGTGCATGTCTTCTTCTGCACCAACCAGCGTGACGGCGAGCCGGCCTGCGCCGACTGCGGTTCGCGCCGCCTGCAGAAGTACGCCAAGCAGCGCTGCAAGGAGCTGGGCATCCACGGCCCGGACCAGGTGCGCATCAACCGCGCCGGCTGCCTGGGCCGTTGCGAGTGGGGGCCGGTGATCGTGGTCTATCCCGATGGCGTCTGGTACAGCTATGTGGACGAGCGCGATCTCGACGAGATCATCCAGTCGCACCTGATCGAGGGCCGTCCGGTCGAGCGCCTGATGATCGACCCCCCGCGGGACTGAACACGGGGGTGAAGCCCGAAGGGCAGGAGGGGTTGACAAGCGTGTAGCAATATAAGAAAATACGCATATACTGATTGTCAGCGATGGCTGCGATCAGTGGACTCCTCCATCCTCCTTTGGTGGTAATTGGCGCGGCTCCCTCCCTTCTGGCCGCGCTTTTTTTTGCCCCTTTCCCGGTTTGACGCCCCTTGGAGGCGCGGTTAAGCTCGCTCGTGTTGGCCTTTCGTACAGGCCTAGGCCCTGTTCGGGCGACCACTCTGTAGTCACAAGGAGTCCTGCGAATGCCCTTTCGCCTAGCGTCCGTTCTGTTCCTGATCCCCTTCCTGTTTCAGCTCGGCGGCTGCCGCAAGGACGAGCAGGCTGGCAGCGAGCCGCCCGTCCGCCCGGTCAAGACCGTGGTGGTCGAGGGTGGGGTCAATGGTGGCATCCGCCACTTCCCCGCGCGCATCGATTCGCTGCAGAAGGCCGAGGTCTCCTTCCGTGTGCCGGGCAAGATCCGGGAAATCCTCGTCACCGAAGGCCAGCGGGTGAAGAAGGGCCAAGTCCTGGCGCGCCTGGACGACACCGACTACCGCATCGTGCTCAAGGATCGCCGTGCCAGCTACGACCGTGCCCGCAAGGACTTCGAACGGGCGAAGGAACTGATCAAGAAGGGCTACATCTCCCGTACCGACTACGACAAGCTGGAGGCGGCCTTCAAGAGCGCCGAGGCCGCGCTGCGGGCGGCCCAGCAGGACCTGTCCTACACCGAGCTCAAGGCCCCCTTCGACGGCACCGTGGCGCGTCGTTATGTGCAGCAGTTCGAGGAGGTGCAGGCCAAGCAGCCGGTGTTTGCCCTGAGCGACACCTCCTCGCTCAAGGTCATCTTCGATGTGCCTGAGAACATCGTCCAGTCCATCCGCCACGGGGCCGGCCAGCAGCCGGTCGAGGTCTGGGCCAGTTTCGACACCCTGCCGGAGCGCCGCTTCAGACTGAGCTTCCTCGAGGCCGCCACCCGCGCCGATCCGCAGACGCAGACCTTCGAGGTCACCTTCACCATGCCGCGCCCCGAGGAGCTCAATGTGCTGCCGGGGATGACCGCCAGTGTTACCGTGGACCTCAGCCGTGTCCTGCTGCAGGGCGTGCACCAGATGCTGCCGCTGACGGCAGTCACCGCCAATGCCGCGCTGGAGCCCATCGTATGGGTGGTCGACGACCGGCTTGAGGTCCATGCCCGCAAGGTCAAGCTGGGTGAGCTGCGCGGTGCCGAGGTGGAGATCACCGATGGCCTCGAGCCCGGCACCCGCGTGGTGGTGGCCGGCACGCCCTATCTGGCCGAGGGCATGAAGGTGCGGCTGCTGCCCGAGGTGGAGCAGGCGGAACCGCGTCCGGACGACCTGCGCCTGATCCTGCTCAGCCGCTGTCCGAAGCCTCCGGCGGCGGCCTGCGGCAAGAGCGGGGACAAGGAGGCCGGCGCGCAATGAACATCGGCGAGTACTCCGTCAGGACGCCGGTGGTGTCCTGGCTGCTGGTGATCATCATGCTCGGTGGCGGCATCTACGGTTTCGAGCGCATGGGCAAGCTGGAAGACCCCAATTTCACCATCAAGCAGGCCAAGATCATCACCTTCTACCCTGGCGCCACCGCCCGCGAGGTGCAGGACGAGGTCACCTACCACCTCGAGGACGCCATCCAGCGCATGGGTCAGCTCAAGCGCATCAAGATGTCCATCTCGCGTCCCGGCATGTCCGACATCGACATCGAGTTCAAGGACGAGTACACGGCCGAGGACTTTCCCGACATCTACGACGAGCTGCGACGCAAGATCGCCGACATGAAGCACAAGCTGCCCCCCGGCGTGGAGCCGATCGTGGTCGATGACTTCGCCGATGTGTACGGCGTGTATCTGGCCCTGCACGGGGCCGGCTATACCTACCGCGACCTCAAGGACGTGGCCGACGCCCTGAAGAAGCAGCTCGTCCTGGTGCCGGGGGTGCGCAAGGTGGTGATCGGCGGCGAGCAGCCGGAGGTGGTCTATCTCGAGATGTCGCGGCAACGCCTCGGCGAGCTGGGCATCCCCATGGACCGCATTGCCCGGATCCTGAAGTCGCAGAATGTGGTCAGCGATGCCGGCAAGGTGCGGGTGGGACGCGACTACATCCGCATCCAGCCCACCGGCGAGTTCCGTTCGGTCAAGGCCATCGGTGATGTGCTGCTGGTCTCCGACGGCAAGAAGCTGGTGTATCTCCGGGATGTCGCCCGCATCCACCGCCTCTACGACGAGGTACCGCACAAGCTCATCTACTTCAATGGGAAGCCCTCGCTCACCATGGGCATTTCCATGCGTGCCGGCGAGAATGTGGTGGAAGTGGGCAGGGCCCTGCGCCAGCGTCTGGATCAGCTTGCCGATACCGTGCCGGTAGGCA
The DNA here is from genome assembly GCA_026995955.1 of Gammaproteobacteria bacterium. Classification (GTDB taxonomy): domain Bacteria; phylum Pseudomonadota; class Gammaproteobacteria; order J044; family J044; genus J044. The sequence goes on along the minus strand of JALWNJ010000013.1, from coordinate 4,640 downwards.
TGGAGTTCAGCGTCATCTACAGCCAGCCCGACGAGGTGGACAAGTCGGTGACCGGCTTCATCGTCAATGTGGCCGAGGCCATCGTCATCGTCATCGTCGTGCTGCTGCTGTTCATGGGGCTCACCTCCGGTCTCATCATTGGCGCCGTGCTGCTGATCACGGTGGCGGGCACCCTGTTCATCATGCAGATCTACGGCATCGAGCTGCAGCGGGTGTCGCTGGGGGCGCTGGTCATCGCGCTCGGCATGCTGGTGGACAATGCCATCGTCGTGGCCGAGGGTATGCTGATACGCATTCAGCGCGGCATGGATGCCGCCGAGGCCGCGCGCGAGGTGGTGGGCAAGAACGCCATGGCCCTGCTCGGCGGCACGGTCATCGGTATCCTCGCCTTCTCCGCCATCGGCCTGTCGCAGAACAACACCGGCGAATTCACCCGCTCCCTGTTCTATGTGATCCTCATCTCGCTGCTGCTGTCCTGGGTGACGGCCGTCAGCACCACGCCCCTGTTCTGCGCCCTGTTCATGAAGCCCGGCAAGGGCGGGAACGGTGAGGGCGACGATCCCTACCGGCATGGCCTCTTCCTGCTTTATCGTCGCGTCGTGGCCTGGGTGGTGGCCCATCGCTGGCTCACCGTGGGCGTGGTCTACGGGCTCTTTGCGCTGTCCCTCGTCGGCTTTGGCCTGGTCAAGCAGGCCTTCTTCCCCAATGCCAACACACCGATGTTCTTCGTCGACATCTGGGAGCCCGAGGGCACCGACATCCGCGCCACCCGGGACGACACGCTCAAGGTGGCCGAATTCCTGCGCAGGCAGCCCGGTGTGAGGAGCACCACCTCGCTGGTGGGCGGCGGCGATGCCCGCTTCTCCCTGGTGTACGAGCCCAAGGAAGACAGCCCCGCCTACGCCCAGATCATCGTCCAGACCGAACAGCGCGACCAGATCCCGGCAGTGTGGGAGGCGGTCGAAAAGTACATGAGCGAGCACATGCCGCAGCTCGACCCCATCATCAAGCCGCTGCGCATCGGTCCCGGTCGCGACGGCAAGATCGAGGCCCGCTTCAGCGGTCCCGACCCGGTGGTGTTGCGCCAGCTTGCCGAGAAGGCCAAGGCCATCATGCGTGCCGATCCCGAGGCCAAGGAGGTGCGCGACGACTGGCGCAATCCCGTGGCCTACATCGAGCCGGTGTTCAACGAGCAGGTGGGGCGTCAGCTCGGCATCAGCCGCGAGGACCTGGCCGCGGCCCTCAAGTCCGCCTTCGAGGGCAAGACCGTGGGCAGCTATCGGGACGGCATCCGCATGCTGCCCATCCGCCTGCGTCCGCCGGCGGACGAACGCGGCGATGTCAGCCACATCAAGGACATCCGCGTCTGGAGCCCGGTGCTGCAGCGTGCCATCCCGGTGGCCCAGGTGGTCAGCGAGTTCCGCACCCGCTACGAGAATACCGTCATCCGCGGCCGCAACCGCGAGCAGACCATCATCGCCTCCTGCAACCCGCGTGGCGAGTTGGCCACGCCCCTGTTCAATCGCCTGCGCCCGAAGATCGAGGCCATCGAGCTGCCGCCGGGCTACAAGCTTGAGTGGGGCGGCGAGTACGAGGATTCGCACGAGGCCCAGAGCGCCCTGTTCAGCGCCATCCCGGTCGGCTTCCTGCTGATGATCATCGTCAGCATCCTGCTGTTCGGCAAGGTGCGCCAGCCGCTCATCATCTGGCTCACCGTACCGCTTGCCCTGATCGGCATCACGGCCGGCCTGCTCGGCTTCAACGGGGCGTTCGACTTCATGTCTCTGCTCGGTGCCCTCAGCCTCATCGGTCTGCTCATCAAGAACGCCATCGTCCTCATCGAGGAGATCGACCAGCAGAGCGGGGAGGGCAAGCCCATCGTCAGTGCCATACTCGACTCCGCCACCAGCCGCCTGCGCCCGGTGACCATGGCCGCCGCCACCACCATCCTCGGCATGATCCCCCTGTTGCAGGATGTGTTCTTCGTCAACATGTCCATCACCATCATGGCGGGGCTGGCCTTCGCCACCTTCCTCACCCTGCTGGTGGTGCCCGTGCTGTACGCCATCTTCTTCCGCGCCCCTCGCTCGGAGGGCGCGGGCGCATAGCGCAAGCTCATGTTTCAAAAGGGAAATTCGTGTCGGTGAGGTGCCTGAACGGGGACGTTCCGGTTGCGTCCGGAGTCGCCCCGGGGCGCAGGGCACGATGCGTCTTGCCTTGGCGGGCCGATTTCTATAAGATATCGCGCCTTATTTCGTAGGCCCCTGTTGGAGCACGGATACATGAAAACTTTCAGCGCCAAGCCGCATGAAGTCAAACGCGACTGGTTCGTGATCGACGCCACGGGCAAGCCCCTGGGCCGTCTGGCGAGCGAAATCGCCCGTCGCCTGCGTGGCAAGCACAAGCCCGAGTACACCCCTCATGTCGATACCGGGGACTACATCGTCGTCATCAATGCCGAGAAGGTTGCCGTCACCGGCAACAAGCGCAAGGACAAGATGTACTACCGCCACACTGGCTACATCGGCAACCTCAAGTCCACCAATTTCGAGAAGCTCGTTCAGGAGCATCCCGAGCGGCCCATCCAGCTCGCCGTCAAGGGCATGATGCCGCGCGGTCCTCTGGGTCGGGCCATGCTCAAGAAACTCAAGGTCTATGCCGGCCCCGAACACCGGCACGAGGCCCAGCAGCCCAAGCTGCTCGAAATCTGAGCGAAGGAATCCAACACATGGCAGCAACACAGTATTACGGTACCGGGCGTCGCAAGAGCTCATCCGCACGCGTCTTCCTGCGCCCCGGGAGCGGCGAGATCAAGGTCAACAGCCAGCCGATCGAAAAGTTCTTCGGCCGCGAGACCGCGCGCATGATCGTGCGCCAGCCGCTTGATGTCACCGAAATGAACGACAAGTTCGACATCCTCGTCACCGTCAAGGGCGGCGGCATGAGCGGTCAGGCCGGCGCCATCCGCCTCGGCATCGCCCGCGCCCTGCTGCAGTACGATGAGGGTCTGCGCCCCGAACTGCGCAAGGCCGGCCTGCTGACCCGCGATGCCCGCGAAGTCGAGCGCAAGAAGGTCGGCCGCCGCAAGGCGCGCAAGAAGGAGCAGTACTCCAAGCGTTGATGTTCTCCTTGCAGCAGCCCTTGTCGGGCTGCTGCACCGAACATTGGGGAATCGTCTAACGGCAGGACAGCGGACTCTGACTCCGTCAATCCAGGTTCGAATCCTGGTTCCCCAGCCAATGAGCAAGGCCCGGCGATCGCCGGGCTTTTTTGTGTCTGCTGATTATGCTGTCGGTTCTAAAAGCTGTTTGGCTTATTCCAGGTACTGGCCTGGACTGGTCAGCCGCTCGTGCAGGCCGGAGAAGCGGGGTTCGTGGCGGCGGCAGGCGGCGAGCAGGGTTTGGCGCTTGCCGGTGAGGGTGCAGTGCTTGCGGGCACGGGTGATGCCGGTGTAGATGAGCTCGCGGCTCAGGATGCGTGATTCGACTGCTGGCAGGACGAGCAGGACGCGGTCGTATTCGGAGCCCTGGCTGCGGTGTACGGTGAGGGTCCAGGCGGGGCGCCATTCGGGGAGCTGGTGCAGGGAGAAGGGGACGAGGTCGCCTTGCTGCTCGAACCAGGCCAGCAGGGGGGCGTCTTCGTCTGCCGGGTCCTCGCGCCAGAGGATGCCGGTGTCGCCGTTGTAGAGGCCGGTTTCGCTGTCGTTGCGCAGGATGATGAGGGGCTGGCCGTGGAAGGGCTGGCCGGTCGGTGCCGAGATCAGGCCGCGGCGGCGCAGTCCGTCTTCGAGGCGTTCGCGCAGGGTGGATTCTCCCCAGGGGCCGTCGGCGTGGGCAGTGAGGACGCGGGTCTCGTTGAATCGCGCAAGCGCCGTTTCTACATCCGGGGCCTCGAGCACGGGGCGGTAGTGCCCGATGGCGAGCCGGACGATTTCTGCGGCCGGCTGGTCGGGTGGGCTGTCGATCCAGTCGAGTTCCTCGTCGTCGCTGTCGAGCAGGGCCTCGATGGCGGGGAGGTCGCCACGCTTGACGGCCTCGGCGAGGCGGCCGATGCCGCCGCCGCTGGCGAAGCGGTAGCTGTAGGCGAGTTCGCCGATGCAGCCGTGCAGGGGCGGGGCATCGTCCCGTAGGGGTCTTGATGGCAGCTCGCCGGTGAGCTGTTCGAGTTCCTCGGCCCGCGCCGGGGTCAGTGCGAGGGTGTCGTCGCGGCCGGTGAGTTCGCCCAGCACGCTGCCGGCCTCGACGGAGGAGAGCTGGTGGCGGTCGCCGAGTAGGATGAGACGGGCGTGCGCGGGGAGGGCCCGCAGGGTGCTGGCCATCAGGCCCTGATCGACCATGGAGGTCTCGTCGATGAGCAGGCAGTCGCAGGGCAGGGGGTTGTCGGCGTGGTATTCGAAACCTTCGCGCTGCCAGCCCAGCAGGCGGTGCAGGGTGCTGGCCTGGAGCTGCCGCATTCGCGCGAGGATGTCGTCCGCCACCTGGCCATGCAGTGTTTCGCATTGTTCGCCGATGCTCTCGGTGAGCCGCGCGGCGGCCTTGCCGGTGGGGGCGGCGAGCAGGATGCGCAGCTCGGGGTTGGCCTCCAGCAGCAGGGCGAGGATGCGGGCGACGGTGGTGGTCTTGCCGGTGCCGGGGCCGCCG
>JALWNJ010000012.1 GCA_026995955.1 Gammaproteobacteria bacterium | reverse complement strand
GAGCGTCAATGATGAGGGCACAGGAGGGACAGCATGACGGCTTCATCCACTGACGCGGACAACGAAGAAATCAGGGCCCTGCGCGAGGAACTGGCCCGCCTGCGTGCCGAGGTCGAGGCCCTGCGTGCCGGGAAAGACGGCCAGGGCACGCGGTCCCCGGATGATGCGGCCCGGGACGAGGACGATCCGCTGGCCATGCTCGAGGCCCAGGTCGAGGAGATCCGCCAGCGTGCCGAGGAGATCGGCGCGGTGGTGCGCGAGGAGGTCGAGCGCCGGCCGCTGCAGGCACTGGCCATCGCCGCAGGCATCGGCTGGCTGCTGGGCCGGCTGGGAGGCGGGCGATGAACGGCCAGACCACGCTGGCCGATCTGGTCATCGCCTTCTTCGACCTGGTCGAGGCCGAGGGCCGCGAGCTGCGCCGCCAAGTGGGCCGGGCCGGCATCGCCCTGGGCCTGATCGCGGTGGCCGCCCTGCTGCTGCTGGCGGCTCTGGTGACGGCCGGCTGGGCCATCTATGCCTGGCTGCAGCCGCTGCTGGGCGCGCCGCTGGCGGCGCTCGCCGTGAGCGCCCTGTTGCTGGCTTTCGCTGGGCTTGCCCTGTGGCTGGCGGCCCGGCGCCTGCAATGAGGGGCGGTTGGTGAGTACACGCGAGCCCGTAGACGAACTGCAGTGGCAGCGTCAGCGCCTGCGCGCCGTGATGGACGGCCATCCGCCGCCCGCCTGTTACGACATCGCCACGGCCAAGGCGCGCCTGCGTGAGGTCGCGGGCGAGCTGCCGGTTGGGCCGCTGTTGCATGCCGTCAACCGCCGTCGCTGGTCCGATGCCGCCCTGCAGCTGGGGCTGCTGCTCCTGCCGGCCCTGCTTCCGGCGGCCCTGGCGCGGCTCGATCTGCCCCGCCTGTTCACCGCCCGCCGCTGAGGCCGCTGCTGGCATCCCGGCACATCCTGGGCTAAAGAAAGTACGGGAGCAACCGATAATCATGACAACAACAGATGACCGCAGAGTCATCGTCATCCCGTCCTGCCGCAACTCAAGGACATCGACTCATGGCCATAAAGCGCAACGGACTCTCGATTCGGACCAAGATCATCGGCGGTTACGCCATCATGATGCTGATCCTGCTGGCGGTGGGTGGCACGGGCCTGCGCAGCACATGGCTTACGCGCGAGCGGGTGCACGAGGTGGTCGAGACCGAGCAGCCGGTGATCATTCGCTCCATGGAGCTGGAAGGTGCTGTCTCGCGGCTGGAGGCGGGCATGGCCTTCTATCTGCTCAGCCGCGAGGAGGGCGAACTCAAGGTACTGGAGCAGGAACACCAGCGTGCCGGCCGGCTGTTGCGCGAATTGGCGAAGATGCCGCAGGTCACGCAGGACGAGGCCTACCAGCGTCATCTGCAGGCGATCCAGCGGCAGTTCGGGCAGCTCGCAGGGTTCCTGCCGCGTCTCAAGGAGTTGGTCGAGAATCCCGCCGAGCGCATGCCGGCCATGAGGATAACCTCCGAAGTGCTCAATCCGGCGGCCCAGGCCGTGCGTCAGGCCATCACCGAGATCGTCAATTCGGCCAGCGAGGAGGGGCAGAACGACATCCTGCCCGTTGCCTACGACCTGCGCTACGCCATGATCAACCTGCAGCTCGAGCTGCGCGGTTTCGTGGCCTTTCGTGCCGAGGCATCCCGTGAGAATGCCAAAACCTATCTCGAGCTGATGGAAAAGCAGCTCGCAACCCTCGAGCAGCACTACGACGATCTGAGCTTCGAGGCGCAGAGCGCGGTCGATACGCTGAAGGAAAATGTCGCCATCTTCCGCAAGGGGCTGATGGAGCTCTTCGAGGTGCACGG
>JALWNJ010000011.1 GCA_026995955.1 Gammaproteobacteria bacterium | reverse complement strand
ATGATAGAATGGTCCGATAGCCCGTTCCGGAGCCCGCCATGCACGATCTCGACCGCGCCATGAGCCGTCGCATCCTGTTCCGTCTCGCGCTGGCCCTGCTGGTGCTGGCTGCGCTGGTGTTCGTCAGCCGCGACTTCATCGTCCAGCTGTATCTGCAGAACCAGCTCACCCGCGTGGGCTGGATCATCAACGGGGTGATCCTCGCCCTGTTCCTGCTGGGCCTGGTGCGCATCACCTTCCTGCTGCTGCGCTATGTGCGCGAGGAGGGGGCGCTGCGCCGCTATCGCCAGCGCATGGAGGACGGCAGCGGCGATCCCCTGCACGGCATCTCGGACAGTACCCTGGTGGCACGCCGCCACGAGGCGGTGATGGCGCTGCGCGCGCGTCATGCGCCGGTGAACCACAGCGCCCTGGCGGCGGCGACGCTGGCGCGGGAGAGCACGCGGCTGTCGTTTCCGCGCTTTGTCAACAATGTGCTGATCCTGCTCGGGGTGCTCGGCACCATCGTGTCGCTGTCGATCGCCCTGCTCGGCGCCTCGCATCTGGTGGACTTCTCCAGCGGGGCCCTGGGTGGCGACATGGGGCTGGTGATCCACGGCATGTCCACCGCCATGTCGACCACCATCACGGCCATCGTCTGCTACCTGTTCTACGGTTATTTCTACCTCAAGCTGACCGATGTGCAGACCCATCTGCTGGCGGGGCTGGAGCAGGCCACCACCCTGTATATGATGCCGGAGGCGGATGACGAGTCCTCATTGCTGTCGCGGGTGGGCGAGCTGGTGCGTTCGCTGGGCGAGGCGGCACGGCAGATGGAGGTGGCCGAGCGCCATCATGGCGAGTCGGCGGCGCAGTTGCGCGACATCGTCGGCCGCCTGGGCAGTGAGGTGCATGCCCTGGATGGTGAGCTGCGCGAGATCAAGGCCATCCTGCGCGAGGGCTTCCGCCTGCCGGAGGCGGGCCGAGACTGATGGATCAGGGCTTCGTCGATTTGCGCCAGAACCGCGACGCGGAACGCGCCGGCGACCACTTCTGGCCCACCTTCACCGACATCATGACGGTCATCGTCATGGTCTTCCTGCTGGCCAGCATCGTGCTGGTGGTGCGCAACTGGCAGCTGGTGGAGGATCTGCGCAAGAGCATGGAGGCCGAACGCCAGGCCTGGGAACACCTGCAGAACAAGCAGCAGGAGAACCAGACGCTGGAGGAGCAGCTCACCATGCTGCGCATGCAGCTGATGCAGGCGCAGGAGATTGCTGCCCGCCAGGGCGAGCAGCTGCACCGCCTCGGTGCCGAGCGCGACCGGCTGCAGTCGGCCCTTGATGCGGCCCGCAGCCGACTCGACGAGACCGAGGCGGCCCTGGCCGAGCTGCGCCAGGCCCACAAGGCCCTGCGGGACGAGCACGCCGCGCGTGGCCAGCGCATCGAGGTGTTGCAGGCCGAGGTGGCCCGGCTGCAGCAGGAACGCGACCGCCAGCGTGACCGGCTGGCCAGTCTCGAATCGGCACGCGCGGCGTTACAGGGCGAGTACGACACGCTCAAGCGCAAGTACGACCGGCTGGTGCGCCCGGCACGCACGCCGCGCGGCAAGCACGTGGTGGAGGTGCGCTACCGCAAGGTGAACGGCAAGCCGGTGATCCGCTTGCGCGATCAGGGCTGGAAGCAGTCGCGGGTGGTCAGCCGCAAGGCGCTGGAGCAGCATCTGGCACGGCTCAAGGAGAAGTATCCGGGCAAGCTCTATGTGAAGATCATCATCCCCGCCGACAGCGGCCTGTCCTATGCCGAGGCCTGGCGCTTCATGAAGTCGCTGCTGGAGCGCTACGACTACTGGTATCAGGAT
>JALWNJ010000010.1 GCA_026995955.1 Gammaproteobacteria bacterium | reverse complement strand
TGCTTGCCGAGGACTTCCGGCTGGCGGTCAACCTGAGCGCCCGCGAGTTCGGCCACCCGGAATTCGTCGGCAGCGTGGAGCACACGCTCCGGCACTGTGCGGTGGACGGCAGCCGCTTCGAGCTGGAGCTGACCGAATGGATGCTGGTGGACGACCTGGACAACACCACCTACCGCATCCAGGCCCTGCGCGGGCTGGGACTGGCCTTTGCCATCGACGACTTCGGCACCGGCTATTCCTCGCTTGCCTATCTGCGCAAGCTGCCGCTGGATCAGGTCAAGATCGACCGCTCCTTCGTGCGCGAGCTGCCGCAACGCAGCGAGGATCTGCACATCGTCGAGGCCATCATTTCCATGGCCCATTCGCTGGGCTTCAAGGTGGTGGCCGAGGGGGTGGAGGACGCCGAGACGCTGGAGATCCTGCGCCTGCGCGGCTGCGACCGCTTCCAGGGCTACCACCTCTGCCGCCCGGTCGATCCGGAGCGTTTCGAGGCGCTGCTGGTCGGGGCCGGCGAGCCGGCCTGATTCAGGCCTCCGGCGCCTCCAGTGACGAGAAGTGATCCACCCACAGCGCCGTGGCCGCGCACACCCCCACTGGCATGGCGAGGAAGTTGAGCAGCGGGATCATGCTCAGCAGCAGGATGCCGGCGCCCAGCCCCAGCGCCAGCCAGCGCCGCTGCCGCACCCGTGCCCGCACCTGCGGGAAGAACAGGCCATGGTTGCCCATCGGATAATCGGCGTATTCCAGCGCCAGCATCCACATGCCGAACAGGCCCCAGGCCAGCGGCGCCAGGAGGTTGACGCCGGGGATAATGAACAGGATCAGCAGCGGAATGGCCCACAGCAGCAGATAGCCCAGCTTGCGCAGCTCGGAGCCGATGGTGCGCAGCGCCTCGGACAGCAGCGAGGCGTCCGAGCCACGCGGTGCCTCGCCGCGCAGCAGGGATTCGGCACGCGCCGCCAGCACGCTGTTGAAGGGGGCGGCGATGAGGTTGGCCAGGATGCTGAAGGTATAGAACACCACCACCAGCACGGTCAGGGCGAACAGCGGCCACAGCATCCAGGTGAGCCAGTCGAGCCAGTCCGGCAGCCAGCCGGTGAGGCGCTCCATCCACAGGCTGAATTCGTGCACCAGGTAACCCACGCCGACGCCGAACAGCAGCACATTGACCAGCAGCGGTACCACCACGAAGCGGCGCAGGCCGGGACGACGCACCAGGGCCAGGCCGCGGAAGAGATAGCCGAAGCCGCGAACGAAGTCGGAGATCATGTCGGGTCTGCTCCAATGACCGGAAGACGGCCCATTATGCCACGGGCGGCCAGCAGGGCGCTGCCGCAGGCGGCCTCGGTGCAGTGCGCGCTGAGGACCGGCACACCCAGCAGGCGGGCACGGATGCGTGTCCAGGCCGGGTTGTTGGCGCCGCCGCCGCTGGTGAATACGCGCCGCAGGGCAGGGGCGCCCAGCTCCGTCAGCAGCCGGTAGCCCTCGGCCTCGATGCGCGCCATGCCCTCCAGCAGACCCTGCAGGAAGCGGCAGTCGTCCTCGGGGCGGGGCGTGAGCCGCGGCTCGAGCTGCGGGTCGGCCAGCGGAAAGCGCTCGCCCGGCTCCAGCAGCGGCCAGTAGTCCAGGCCGGTCGGGTGGTCGGGGTCGAGGCAGCCGGTCAGTGCCTGCAGGCGCTGGTCGGAGAAGAAGTGCCGCAGCACCCGCCCGCCCGTGTTGGAGGCGCCGCCCGCCAGCCAGCGGTCCCACAGTCGATGGCTGTAGATACCGTGGCGAGCGGAGTTTACGGGGCGCTCGGAGAGCAGCTTGAGGGCCAGGGTGGAGCCGAGCGAGGTGGCGCCGTCGCCGGG
>JALWNJ010000009.1 GCA_026995955.1 Gammaproteobacteria bacterium | reverse complement strand
ACCTACGTGCGTACCCTCGCCGATATCCTCGGCGAGGGTACGCACGTAGGTGCCCTTGGAGCAGTGCACCTCCAGCTCGAGCCAGTCGTCGCCCATGGCGATCAGCTCCAGGGCGTGGATCGTCACCCGTCGTGGCTCCCGTTTCACCTCCACCCCCTTGCGGGCCAGGTTGTAGAGCCGCTCCCCCTCGTGCTTCAGGGCGGAATACATGGGCGGGATCTGCTCGATCTCGCCGCGGAAGCGGGCCAGCACGGCCTCGATCTCGTCGTCGGAGAATTCGGGCACCGACTGCGGCGCCGACAGTTCGCCGTCGGCATCGCCAGTGGTGCTGCGCTGGCCGAGCCGGGCCACGGTGTCGTAGCCCTTGTCGGACTCGAGCAGCCAGGACGAGATCTTGGTCGCCTCGCCGAAGCACACCGGCAGCAGGCCGGTGGCCAGCGGGTCGAGGCTGCCGGTGTGGCCGGCCTTGGCGGCGCGGAAGATGCGGCGCGCGGCCTGCAGCGCGGCGTTGGAGGTCATGCCGGCGGGCTTGTCGAGCAGCAGCACCCCGTGCACGGGGCGGAAACGGTTGCGTTGACGGGCCATGGTCAGTGGCGGTCCTTGTTCAGGGCCTCTTCGATCAGGCGGTCGATGGCCTCGGCCTTGCGCTGGGTGTCGTCGAAGATGAAACGCAGTTGCGGAATGACACGCACATGCAGCGACTTGCCCAGCTCGCGGCGCAGGAAGCCGGCGGCATGCTCCAGGCCGGCCTGGGTGTCGGCCTGGACCCTGGGATCGTCCTCCATCACCGAGTAGTACACGCGGGCCAGGGAGAGATCGCGCGTGACCTCGACCTCGGTGATCGTCACCATGCCGATGCGCGGGTCCTTGAGCCGGCGGATCAGCTCCGCCAGCTCACGCCGGATCTGCTCGCCGAGGCGCTGGGTGCGGGAGAACTCCTGCGCCATGTCCTACAGCGTCCTCGCCGTTTCGATGCGCTCGTAATTCTCGATCTGGTCGCCTGGCTTGATGTCGTTGTAGTTGCGTACCGCGATACCGCACTCGGTACCGGCCCGCACCTCCTCGACATCGTCCTTGAAGCGGCGCAGCGATTCCAGCTCGCCCTCGAAGATGACGACATTGTCGCGCAGCACGCGAATCGGGTTGCCGCGCTTGACCACGCCATCGACCACGATGCAGCCGGCAACGGCGCCGAACTGCGAGGACTTGAACACCTCCTTCACCTCGGCCAGGCCGATGATCTCCTCGCGCACCTCCGGCGACAGCAGGCCGGACAGGGCCTGCTTGACATCGTCGATGGCGTCGTAGATCACGCTGTAGTAGCGGATCTCGACATCCTCCTGCTGCGCCACGCGCTTGGCGGCGGCATCGGCGCGCACGTTGAAGCCGATGATGACCGCGTTGGAGGCCAGCGCGAGCTGCACATCGGACTCGGTGATGCCGCCGACCCCTGCGGCCACGATCTTGACCTTGGCCTCGTCGGTGGACAGCTTGGTGAGCGCATCGCGCAGCGCCTCGACGCTGCCCTGCACATCGGCCTTGATGAGCAGGTTGACGCTGGGGATCTGCCCTTCCTTCATCTGGCTGAACATGTTCTCCAGCTTGGCGGCCTGCTGGGCGGCGAGCTTGCTCTCGCGCAGCTTCTCCTCGCGCAGCTCGGCCACCTCGCGCGCCTTGCGCTCGCTCTCGACGGTGATGACCTCGTCGCCGGCATTCGGCACGCCGGACAATCCCAGCACCTGTACCGGGATGGAGGGGCCGGCTTCCTTCACCTGCTCCCCCTTCTCGTTGAACATGGCGCGCACGCGGCCGAACTCCTTGCCGGAGAGGATGATGTCGCCACGGTGCAGGGT
>JALWNJ010000008.1 GCA_026995955.1 Gammaproteobacteria bacterium | reverse complement strand
GCGGTGCCCGCATCGCGGCCCACGAGATCATGATCGGCACGCCGGCCATCCGCAACCTGATCCGCGAGGCCAAGGTGGCGCAGATGTACTCCGCCATCCAGACCTCGCAGGGCGTGGGCATGCAGACGCTGGACCAGAGCCTCAAGAACCTGCTCCAGCGCGGGGTCATCTCCAAGGAGGAGGCGCGCCGCAAGGCCGCCAATCCCGACATTTTCTAGAAGTTCCAGCGAGGTAACGGCTCATGGATCGTGACAAGGCGATACGCTTCATGCACGACCTGCTGCGCACCATGCTCAGCAAGCAGGGCTCCGACCTGTTCATCACCGTGGGCGCGCCGCCGTCGATGAAGATCGACGGCAAGATGACGCCGATCACCAACCAGCCGCTGTCGCCCTCGCACACCCAGGTGCTGGTGCGCTCCATCATGAACGACAAGCAGGCGGCCGAGTTCGAGGAACACCAGGAGGTGAACTTCGCCATCAGTCTGCCCGGGGTGGCGCGCTTCCGCGTCAACGCCTTTACCCAGCGCGGCTCGCACGGCATGGTGCTGCGCACCATCAACAGCGAGATCCCCACCTTCGAGCAGCTGCACCTGCCGCCGGTGCTCAAGGACATTGCCATGACCCGGCGCGGGCTGGTGATCTTCGTCGGCGGCACCGGTTCCGGCAAGTCCACCTCGCTGGCGGCCATGGTCGGCTACCGCAACGAGAACTCCTACGGCCACATCGTCACCATCGAGGACCCCATCGAGTACATCCACGACCACAAGAACTGCCTCGTCACCCAGCGCGAGGTGGGGGTGGACACCGAGAGCTACGAGGTGGCGCTGAAGAACACCCTGCGCCAGGCGCCCGATGTCATCCTGCTGGGCGAGATCCGCGACCGCGAGACCATGGACTACGCCATCGCCTTCGCCGAGACCGGCCACCTGTGCCTGTCCACCCTGCACGCCAACTCTACCAACCAGGCACTGGACCGCATCATCAACTTCTTCCCTGAGGAGCGTCGCCCGCAGCTGCTGATGGACCTCTCGCTCAACCTCAAGGCGGTGGTCTCGCAGCGCCTCATCCCGCGCGCCGACCAGAAGGGGCGGGTGCCGGCGGTGGAAGTGCTGATCAATACCCCGCTGATGTCGGACCTCATCTTCAAGGGCGAGGTGCACGAGATGAAGGAGCTGATGGCCAAGTCCGGCGAACAGGGCATGAAGACCTTCGATCAGGCCCTGTTCGACCTCTACGAGGAGGGGCTCATCACCTACGAGGACGCCCTGCGCAACGCCGACTCGGTCAACGACCTGCGCCTGCGCATCAAGCTCGAGAGCAAGCGCAGCCAGAAGGCGGACCTGATGGACGAAGTGGGCCACCTGCAGATGGAGGAGGACCCCGAGGAGAGCGGTCTGCTGCGCTGATTGCGCCTGCCCCGTGACTAGCGGAGGAACGAGATGAACATCGACCCCTATCTTCGTCTGATGGCGCAGAAGAATGCCTCCGACCTGTTCTTCACCACCGGCGCGCCGCCCAGTGTGAAGATCGACGGCGAGCTGCGCTACATCAGCAACAAGCGGATCGAGCCGGGCCAGATCAAGGAGGCCGCCTACAAGCTGATGGGCGACGAAAAGGCCGCCGAGTTCGAACTCACCAAGGAAATGAACATGGGCCTGTCGCTGAAGGGCGTGGGCCGTTTCCGCATCAATTTCTATGTGCAGCGCGGCGAGGTGTCGATGGTGATCCGCTACATCAAGAGCGAGATCCCCACCATCGAACAGATCCGCATGCCGCCGGTGCTCAAGGACCTGGTGATGAACAAGTCCGGGCTGATCCTGGTGGTGGGCGCCACCGGCTCGGGCAAGTCCACC
>JALWNJ010000007.1 GCA_026995955.1 Gammaproteobacteria bacterium | reverse complement strand
CGCCCGCATCAGCGAGATGAACGCCAGTATCTCGGTGGCCGCCGACGAGCAGAGCCAGGTGGCCGAGGAGATCAACCGCAACCTGGTGGAGATCAAGCAGGTGGCCGAGCGCACCGCCCACAACACCCATTCCATCGAGCAGGCCAGCGAGGAGCTCAAGCGCCTGGCCGCCGAGCTGCGCGAGCTGGTGGGCTCCTTCCGCACCTGAGGCGCACCTGAAGACCGGGGGCGCTCCGCCCCCTTGAAAACCCCTTTCACCGTCCCCAGACACAGGCAAGGCTGTGCCCGCAACCGGCCGGGCACCGGTTCGTTGCATCCGGAGGACGCATCAGATGAGCGAGAACAAGACGAAGGCGAAGAAATCGCGCCGCAAGTTCCAGGCCGAGGTCAGCCAGCTGCTGCACCTCATGATCCATTCCCTCTATTCGAACAAGGAAATCTTCCTGCGCGAGCTGGTGTCCAACGCCTCGGACGCCTGCGACAAGCTGCGTTTCGAGGCGCTGTCGGACAACGCGCTCTACGAGGACGACCCCGAGCTGCACATCGAGGTCGATTACGACCCCGAGGCGCGCACCGTCACCGTGCGCGACAACGGCATCGGCATGAGCCGCGACGAGGTGATCGAGAACATCGGCACCATCGCCCGCTCCGGGACCGCCGAGTTCCTGCGCCAGATGAGCGGCGACAGGCTCAAGGACAGCCAGCTCATCGGCCAGTTCGGCGTCGGCTTCTATTCCGCCTTCATTGTCGCCGAGCGGGTCGAGGTGCTGACCCGCCGCGCCGGCCTGCCTGCGGCGGAGGGCGTGCGCTGGGTCTCCGACGGCACCGAGCACTACACCCTGGAGCCCATCGAGCGCGCCCGGCGCGGCACCGAGGTCGTCCTGCACCTGCGCGAGGGCGAGGACGAGTTCCTCGACCACTGGCGCCTGCGCGGCATCATCACCCGCTACTCCGATCACATCCCCTGGCCCATCCGCATGCGCAAGCTGGGAGAGGACGGCAAGCCCGGCGACGAATGGGAGCAGGTCAACAAGGGCACCGCGCTGTGGCGCCTGCCGAAGAACGAGATCAGCGACGAGGAGTACCGCGAGTTCTACAAGTACATCGCGCACGACTTCGAGGATCCGCTGGCCTGGACCCACAACCGCGTCGAGGGCAAGTACGAGTACTACTCGCTGCTCTACATCCCCTCGCGCGCGCCCTTCGACCTGTGGGACCAGAAGCCGCGCCACGGCGTCAAGCTCTATGTGCAGCGCGTGTTCATCATGGAGGACACCGAGCACCTGATGCCGCGCTACCTGCGCTTCGTGCGCGGCGTCATCGACTCCAACGACCTGCCGCTCAATGTCTCGCGCGAGATCCTGCAGGGCAATCGCGTGGTCGACGCCATCCGCGCCGGCTCGGTGAAGAAGGTGCTCGACCTGCTCGAGCAGATGGCGAAGGAAGAGCCCGAAAAGTACCAGAAGTTCTGGGACGAATTCGGCCGCGTGCTCAAGGAAGGCCCGGGCGAGGACTACGCCAACCGCGAGCGCATCGCCCGCCTGCTGCGCTTTGCCTCCACCCGCGAGGACAGCGAGCGCCAGACCGTCTCGCTGGAGGACTACATCGGCCGCATGAAGGAGGGGCAGAAGAAGATCTACTACATCACCGCCGAGAACTACGCCGCGGCGAAGAACAGCCCCAACCTCGAGATCTTCCGCAAGAAGGGCATCGAGGTGCTGCTGCTCTACGACCGCGTGGACGAGTGGCTGGTGAGCAACCTGCCCGAGTTCGACGGCCATCCGCTGCAGTCGGTGGCCAAGGGCGAACTCGACCTCGACGAGATCGAGACCGAGGAAGAGCGCAAGGAGCGCGAGGCCCAGGCC
>JALWNJ010000006.1 GCA_026995955.1 Gammaproteobacteria bacterium | reverse complement strand
AAGCCAGGCAGCAAAGCCGCGCGCAAGGGCAGTCTGTTGCGGGCCGGGCAGACAGAACTCGAGGGCTATCTGGCCGAGCGCTTCGGCCAGCAGCGCTCGGCGCGCTCCACCGCGCGCCTGCTCTCCACCCTGCGCCGCTTCTACCGCTACCAGTTGCGAGAAGGCCGCATCGGGTCCGATCCCACGGCGGTGATCGACAATCCCCGCCTTGGCCGTCCGCTCCCCAAGACCCTGGGGGAAGACGAGGTGGAGCGGCTGCTGGCCGCGCCGGAGGCGAACACGCCCGAAGGGCTGCGCGACCAGGCCATGCTCGAGCTGCTCTACGCCACCGGCCTGCGGGTGAGCGAGCTGGTGGGCCTGATGCTGGAACAGGTCAATCTCGACCACGGCGTGATCCGTGTACTGGGCAAGGGCAGCAAGGAGCGGCTGGTGCCGGTGGGCGAGGAGGCCGAGCACAGCGTGCGGCGCTACCTGCGCGAGGCGCGACCCGAGCTCCTGCGCGGGCGCGAGGGCACGCGTGCCCTGTTCGTCACCCGTCGCGGCGGGCCGATGACGCGGCAGGCCTTCTGGTATATGATCAAGCGCCGCGCCCGGCAGGCCGGGATCGACAAGCCGCTGTCGCCGCATGTGCTGCGACATGCCTTCGCCACCCACCTGCTCAATCACGGCGCCGACCTGCGTGTGGTGCAGATGCTGCTCGGACACAGCAGCCCCACCACCACCCAGATCTACACCCATGTCGCCCGTCAGCGGCTCAAGGACCTGCACGCGCGGCATCATCCGCGCGGCTGAGCGCCCGCGATGGAATCATTCGTGCCCGTGGCGGTCACACAACCGAATCCCAATCACCAGGAAACGCAAAGCATGACCCGAATCCACTACCTGCTGTTTGTCCTGCTGCTGTCTCTCGTCACGCTCCCTGCCGTGCAGGCGGCAACGGGCAACGACGGTCTGGCTCAGGCCCGCGATAACATCCGCGCCATCTTCCCCGAACTCAAGCCCGAGGCGATCCAGCCCACCCCCATCCCCGGCCTGTACCAGGTCACGCTGGGCGCGAATCTGGTGTATCTGAGCGGCGATGCGCGCTATGCCGTGCAGGGCTCGATCATCGACCTCAAGACCCGCAGCAACCTCACCGAGCAGGCCCGCACCCGTCTGCGCCGCGAGGCGATCGCCGCCGTGCCCGAGGACCAGATGATCGTGTTCTCGCCCAAGGATCCGAAACACACCGTCACCGTCTTCACCGACATCGACTGTGGCTACTGCCGCAAACTGCACAGCCAGATCCAGGACTACATGAAGCAGGGCATCAAGGTACGCTATCTGTTCTATCCGCGCGCCGGGCTCGGCAGCGAGTCGGCACGCAAGGCCGAGGCGGTGTGGTGCGCCAGGGATCGCCGCAAGGCGCTGACGCTGGCCAAGCAGGGCAAGCCCATAGAGATGAAGACCTGCAAAAACCCGGTGGCCCACGACTTCCAGTTGGGTCAGGAGCTGGGCGTGACCGGCACGCCCTCCATCATCACCGAGGACGGCGAGCTCATCCCGGGCTATGTGCCGCCGCAGCGGCTGCGCCAGATCCTCGACCAGCTTGCCGCGACCGGCAAGGGCTGAGCCCTGCAAGGGCCGCATGCGACGAGGCCCGGGACAACCCGGGCCTCGTCGTATCGGCCTTGCCTGTGGCAGGGGCTCAGTAGAGCAGGGTGGCGAGCTGACGCCGGTAGCGGCTGACCAGATCCCCGCTGTTGCCGAGCAGCTCGAAGGCATCGAGGATGGCCTGCCGGGCCTGGCCGTCGGCAAAGTTCCGGTCCTTGCGCAGCACGCCCATCATCAGCTACAGTCCGTCCTCGTACTCGCCCCGGGCCAGCAG
>JALWNJ010000005.1 GCA_026995955.1 Gammaproteobacteria bacterium | reverse complement strand
CCACGGCGGGAATGTACTCGCGCGGCACCACGCCACCGACGATGGCATTCTCGAACTCGAACCCGCCACCCTCGGGCAGCGGCTCCAGGCGCAGCCAGACATGACCGTACTGACCGCGACCACCGGTCTGGCGCACGAACTTGCCCTCGGCCTCGACCGTCTTGCGGATGGTCTCGCGGTAGGCCACCTGCGGCGCGCCCACATTGGCCTCGACCTTGAACTCGCGCTTCATGCGATCGACGATAATGTCGAGGTGCAGCTCGCCCATGCCGGAGATGATGGTCTGGCCGGACTCCTCGTCGGTGTGCACACGGAACGAGGGGTCCTCCTGCGCCAGCTTCTGCAGGGCGATGCCCATCTTCTCCTGGTCGGCCTTGGTCTTGGGCTCGACCGCCACGGAGATCACCGGCTCCGGGAACTCCATGCGCTCCAGGGTGATGACATTGTTCTGGTCGCACAGGGTGTCGCCGGTAGTGACATCCTTGAGGCCCACACAGGCGGCGATGTCGCCGGCACGCACTTCCTTGATCTCGTCACGGTGATTGGCGTGCATCTGCAGCAGACGGCCGACGCGCTCCTTCTTGCCCTTGACCGGGTTGTACACGGTATCGCCGGAGGTCAGCACGCCGGAGTAGACCCGAATGAAGGTCAGCGTGCCGACGAAGGGGTCGGTGGCGATCTTGAAGGCCAGCGCGGCGAAGGGCTCGTCGTCGGACGGATGGCGCTCGGCCTCGCTGCCGTCCTCGAGCTCGCCCTTGATGGCCGGAATGTCGATCGGCGACGGCAGATACTCGATGACCGCATCGAGCATCGCCTGCACGCCCTTGTTCTTGAACGCGGAGCCGCACAGCGCCGGCACGATCTCGTTGCTCAGGGTGCGGATGCGCAGCCCCTGCTTGATCTCTTCCTCGCTCAGCTCGCCCTCGTTGAGGTACTTGTCCATGAGCTCTTCATTGGCCTCGGCGGCGGCCTCGACCATCTGCTCGCGGTACTCCTCGCACTGGGCGACCATGTCCTCGGGAATGTCCTTCAGCTCGTAGGTGGTGCCGCGATCTTCCTCGTTCCAGTAGATCGCCTTCATGCGGATCAGATCGACCACCCCCTGAAACTCGTCCTCCGCCCCGATCGGCAGCTGGACGGGCACCGGGCTGGCGCCCAGACGCTCCTTCATCTGCTCCACCACACGCAGGAAGTTGGCGCCGGCACGGTCCATCTTGTTGACGAAGGCAATGCGCGGCACGCCGTACTTGTTGGCCTGGCGCCACACGGTCTCGGACTGCGGCTCCACCCCGCCGACGGCGCAGAATACGGCGCAGGCACCATCCAGCACGCGCAGGGAACGCTCCACCTCGATGGTGAAGTCCACATGCCCCGGGGTGTCGATGATGTTGATGCGGTGCTGCGGGAATTGCTGGTCCATGCCCGACCAGAAGCAGGTGGTCGCCGCAGAGGTGATGGTGATGCCACGCTCCTGTTCCTGCTCCATCCAGTCCATGGTGGCGGCACCGTCGTGCACCTCGCCGATCTTGTGCGAGACACCGGTGTAGAACAGGATGCGCTCGGTGGTGGTGGTCTTGCCGGCGTCGATGTGCGCCATGATGCCGACGTTGCGATAGCGTTCGATGGGGGTCGTGCGTGCCACGGTGAATTCCTCTGCGCTTACCAGCGGTAGTGGGAGAAGGCCTTGTTGGCCTCGGCCATGCGATGGGTGTCCTCGCGCTTCTTGACTGCGGCACCACGGTTCTCGGCGGCATCCATCAGCTCGCCGGCCAGCTTGGCGGACATGGACTTCTCGCCGCGACGACGGGCCGCGTCCACCAGCCAGCGCATGGCCAGGGCGTTCTGGCGCGAGGGACGCACCTCGACCGGCACCTGGTAGGTGGCACCACCGACCCGACGGGACTTAACCTCGACCATCGGGCGCACGTTCTCGAGCGCGCGCTCCAGCACCTCGAGCCCGTCACCCCCCTTCTTGGCGGAGATGGTGTCCAGCGCGCCATAGACGATGCGCTCGGCCACGGACTTCTTGCCATCACGCATGATGGTGTTGATGAACTTGGCCAGCTGCACGCTCTTGAACTTGGGATCGGGCAGGATGGTACGCTTCGGTGCTTCGCTTCTTCTGGACATTTGCGCTTCTCGGAATCGGGATTACTTCTTGGGACGCTTGGTGCCGTACTTGGAACGGCCCTGCTTGCGGTCCTGAACACCCTGGGTATCCAGGCTGCCGCGCACGATGTGGTAGCGCACGCCCGGCAGGTCCTTGACACGACCACCACGGATCAGCACCACGGAGTGCTCCTGCAGGTTGTGCCCCTCGCCGCCGATGTAGCTGGTGACCTCGTAGCCATTGGTCAGGCGCACGCGGGCGACCTTGCGCATGGCCGAATTCGGCTTCTTCGGCGTGGTGGTGTACACGCGGGTGCACACGCCGCGCTTCTGCGGGCATGCCTCCAGCGCCGGCACCTTGCTCTTCTCCACCTGACGCTTGCGGGGCTTGCGCACCAACTGATTGATCGTAGCCATACTTGAGCCTTTCTCCTGAACAGTGCGCCCGCCGGGTCGGCCGGCACGGGCATCGCTCAAAAACAAACGACAGGCCGAGCGTTGTCGCACAGCGGCCTGTCGAGGGACGCGGAATTCTAGAGAAGCGACAGCCCCCTGTCAAGGGCTGCCGCTTCATGCCATTGCCGTTATTCGGCCGGAGCCTCGGTCTCGCCGGCCTCGGCGCCCTCTGCCGCAACCTGCTCCGCGGATTCGGCTGCAGCCTCGCTCGCAGTCTGGGCGAACTCGATGTCGTCGAAGGTGACACCGGCCCGCTGGCGACGGCGCTCGTTGTGGTAGGCCAGGCCGGTACCGGCCGGGATCAGGCGGCCGACGATGACATTCTCCTTCAGACCGCGCAGGTCGTCGCGAGCGCCGCGCACGGCGGCCTCGGTGAGCACGCGGGTGGTCTCCTGGAAGGAGGCCGCGGAGATGAACGACTCAGTGACCAGCGAGGCCTTGGTGATGCCGAGCAGCTGGGTCTCGAACTTGGCCGGCACCTTGCCGTCCTTGACCAGCTGGGCATTGACCTCCTCGACGCGGGCGCGCTCCACCTGCTCGTCGCGCAGGAAGTTCGACTCGCCCGGATCGGTGATCACCACCTTGCGCAGCATCTGGCGGATGACCACCTCGATGTGCTTGTCGTTGATTTTCACCCCCTGCAGGCGGTACACGTCCTGGATCTCCTTCACCAGGTACTCGGCCAGGGCGGTGACGCCGCGCAGGCGCAGGATGTCGTGCGGGTTCAGCTCGCCTTCGGCGATGACCTCGCCCTTCTCCACCTTCTCGCCCTCGAACACGCTCACCGTGCGCCACTTCGGGATCAGCAGCTCGTGACGCTCGCCGTGCTCGTCGGTGATCACCAGGCGCTGCTTGCCCTTGGTCTCCTTGCCGAAGGACACAGTACCGCTGACCTCGGCCATGATGGCCGGGTCCTTGGGCTTGCGCGCCTCGAACAGGTCGGCCACGCGCGGCAGACCCCCGGTGATGTCGCGGGTCTTGGAAGACTCCTGCGGAATGCGCGCCACCACGTCGCCGACATTGACCACATCGCCGTCGTTGAGGTTGACGATGGCCCCCGGCGGCAGCGGGTACTGGGCCGGAATCTCGGTACCCTTGAGGAACACCGGCTCGCCCTTGTCGTCCACCAGGCGCACCATCGGCTTGAGGTCCTTGCCGGTGGCACCACGCTGCTTGGGATCGGTGACCACCGTGGAGCTCAGACCGGTGATCTCGTCGACATGCTTGCTGACGGTCACCCCGTCGACAAAGTCGACGAACTGCACGCGGCCCGCCACCTCGGTGATGATGGGGTGGGTATGCGGATCCCAGCTGGCCACCTCCTGGCCGGCCTGCACGCTGTCGCCCTCGCGCACGGTGAGCACCGCGCCATAGGGCACCTTGTAGCGCTCGCGCTCGCGACCATGGCTGTCGATCACACCCAGCTCGCCGGAGCGGGAGACGGCCACCAGGTTGCCGCTGCTGCTCTGCTCCACGGTCTTGATGTTGTGCAGGCGGATGGTGCCGTCGCTCTTGACCTGGATGCTGCTGACCGCGGCAGAACGGGATGCCGCGCCGCCGATGTGGAAGGTCCGCATGGTGAGCTGGGTGCCCGGCTCGCCGATCGACTGCGCGGCGATGACCCCCACCGCCTCGCCGATGTTGACCTTGTGGCCGCGCGCCAGATCGCGACCGTAGCAGGTGGCGCAGACGCCATAGTGGTTTTCGCAGGTGATGACCGAGCGCACCGTGATCTCGTCGATGCTGTGCTCCTCGATCACGTCCATCCACTTCTCGTCGAGCAGGGTGCCGGCGGGAATCACCACCTCGTCGGTACCCGGCTTGCACACATCGACGGCCACGGTGCGACCCAGCACCCGCTCGCGCAAGGGCTCGACCACGTCACCGCCCTCGATGATGGGGGTCATGACGATGCCGTTGCTGGTGCCGCAGTCCTCGTTGAGCACCACCATGTCCTGGGCCACGTCCACCAGACGACGGGTCAGGTAGCCGGAGTTGGCGGTCTTGAGTGCCGTGTCGGCCAGGCCCTTGCGCGCGCCGTGCGTGGAGATGAAGTACTGCAGAACATTCAGCCCCTCGCGGAAGTTGGCGGTGATCGGCGTCTCGATGATGGAGCCGTCGGGCTTGGCCATCAGGCCGCGCATGCCGGCGAGCTGGCGGATCTGCGCGGCGGAGCCACGGGCCCCGGAATCGGCCATCATGAAGATGGAGTTGAACGAGGGCTGGCGCACCTCGTTGCCGTCCTTGTCCTTGACCACCTCGGTACCGAGCTTCTCCATCATCGCCTTGGCCACGCGGTCGTTGGTGCGCGACCAGATGTCGATGACCTTGTTGTAGCGCTCGCCCTTGGTGACCAGACCGGAGGCGTACTGCGCCTCGATCTCCTTCACCTCGGCCTCGGCCTCGGCCAGGATCTGCGCCTTCTCCTCGGGGATGATCATGTCGTCTGCACAGAACGAGACCCCGGCGCGGGTGGCGTACTTGAAGCCGGTGTACATGAGCTGGTCGGCGAAGATGACCGTGTCCTTCAGACCGAGCTGGCGATAGCAGCTGTTGATGAGCTGGGAGATCGCCTTCTTGGTCATCGGCTGGTTGACCAGGTTGAAGGGCAGCTCCTCGGGCAGGATGCCGGCCAGCAGGGTACGACCGACGGTGGTCTCCACCAAGCCGGTGCTGGCGTTGAAACTGCCGTCCTCGTCCTCGCGCCAGGTGCGCATGCGCACCTTGATGCGGGCATGCAGGTCGACCACGCCGTTGGCATAGGCGCGCTCGACCTCGTCGGGCGAGGCGAACACCATGTCCTCGCCGCGCGCGCCGATGCGGTCGCGGGTCATGTAGTACAGGCCCAGCACGATGTCCTGCGAGGGCACGATGATCGGCTCGCCATGTGCCGGCGACAGCACGTTGTTGGAGGACATCATCAGGGCACGCGCCTCGAGCTGCGCCTCGATGGACAGCGGCACGTGCACCGCCATCTGGTCGCCGTCGAAGTCGGCGTTGAAGGCGGCGCAGACCAGCGGGTGCAGGTTGATGGCCTTGCCCTCGATCAGCACCGGCTCGAAGGCCTGGATGCCGAGGCGGTGCAGGGTCGGGGCGCGGTTGAGCAGCACCGGATGCTCGCGGATCACGTCCTCGAGCACGTCCCAGACCTCGGCGCTCTCCTTCTCGACCAGTTTTTTGGCCGCCTTGATGGTGGTGGCCAGGCCCATGCGGTGCAGCTTGCCGAACACGAAGGGCTTGAACAGCTCCAGCGCCATCTTCTTGGGCAGGCCGCACTGGTGCAGCTTGAGCGTGGGGCCGACCACGATGACCGAACGGCCGGAGTAGTCGACGCGCTTGCCGAGCAGGTTCTGGCGGAAGCGGCCCTGCTTGCCCTTGATCATGTCGGCCAGCGACTTCAGCGGCCGCTTGTTGGTGCCGGTAATGGCGCGGCCGCGGCGGCCGTTGTCGAGCAGCGCATCCACCGCCTCCTGCAGCATGCGCTTCTCGTTGCGCACGATGATGTCCGGCGCGTTCAGCTCCAGCAGCCGCTTGAGGCGATTGTTGCGGTTGATGACGCGGCGGTACAGGTCGTTGAGATCGGAAGTGGCGAAGCGCCCACCGTCCAGCGGTACCAGCGGGCGCAGGTCGGGCGGCAGCACCGGCAGCACGGTCAGGATCATCCACTCCGGCTTGTTGCCGGACTCGAGGAAGGACTCGATCAGCTTGAGGCGCTTGCCGATGCGCTTGATCTTGGTCTCGGAACGGGTGCCCTCGAGCTCCTCGCGCAGCTTGCGGCGCTCGCTCTCCAGATCGAGGCTGCGCAGCAGCTCGAACACCGCCTCGGCGCCCATGCGGGCATCGAACTCGTCACCGTTTTCCTCGATGGCCTCCAGATAGGCCTCGTCGGAGAGCAGCTGACCACGCTCGAGGGTGGTCATGCCGGGGTCGATGACGACGAAGGACTCGAAGTACAGCACGCGCTCGATGTCGCGCAGGGTCATGTCCAGCAGCAGGCCGATGCGCGAGGGCAGCGACTTGAGGAACCAGATGTGCGCTACCGGGCTGGCCAGCTCAATGTGGCCCATGCGCTCGCGGCGCACCTTGGCCTGGGTGACCTCGACGCCGCACTTCTCGCAGATGACACCTCGGTGCTTGAGGCGCTTGTACTTGCCGCACAGGCACTCGTAATCCTTCACCGGGCCGAAGATCTTGGCGCAGAAGAGGCCGTCGCGCTCCGGCTTGAAGGTACGGTAGTTGATGGTCTCCGGCTTCTTCACCTCGCCGTAGGACCAGGACCGGATCATCTCCGGCGAAGCCAGCCCGATGCGAATGGCATCGAAGTCCTCGATGGTCTGCTGGGTCTGCTGCTTGAAAAGGTTCAGCAAGTCTTTCATGTCGTGTTCCCGCCTCTTGCCTTGACTGCTATGGGGTAATGCCCGTGTCCGTGCTTCAGTCGTCGTGTTCCAGCTCGATGTTGATGCCGAGCGCCTTGATCTCCTTCATCAGCACGTTGAAGGACTCGGGCATGCCCGCCTCCATGCGGTGATCGCCATCGACGATGTTCTTGTACATCTTGTTGCGGCCCTGCACGTCGTCGGACTTGACGGTGAGCATCTCCTGCAGGGTATAGGCCGCACCGTAGGCCTCCAGCGCCCACACCTCCATCTCGCCGAAGCGCTGGCCGCCGAACTGGGCCTTGCCGCCCAGCGGCTGCTGGGTGACCAGGCTGTAGGGGCCAGTGGAGCGTGCGTGCATCTTGTCGTCGACCAGGTGGTTGAGCTTGAGCATGTGCATGTAGCCCACGGTCACCGGACGGTCGAAGGCATCGCCGGTACGGCCGTCGTACAGCGTGGTCTGCCCCGACTCGGGCAGGTCCGCCAGCCGCAGCATGGCCTTGATCTCCTCTTCCTCGGCGCCGTCGAACACCGGGGTGGCCATGGGGACGCCCTTGCGCAGGTTGTGCGCCAGCTCGACGATCTCCTCGTCGCTGAGGCTGTCGAGGTCCTCGTGGCGCACCTTGTCGCTGTGGTTGTAGACCTGGTCGAGGAACTTGCGCAGCTCGTCGACCTTCGCCTTGGCGTCGATCATGCGGCCGATCTTGCGGCCGAGCCCCATCGCCGCCCAGCCGAGGTGCGTCTCCAGCACCTGGCCGACATTCATGCGCGAGGGCACGCCCAGCGGATTGAGCACGATGTCCACCGGGGTGCCATCCTCCATGAAGGGCATGTCCTCCACCGGCACGATCATGGACACCACGCCCTTGTTGCCGTGGCGACCGGCCATCTTGTCGCCGGGCTGGATGCGGCGCTTGACGGCGATGTACACCTTGACCATCTTCAGCACGCCCGGGGCAAGGTCGTCGCCCTGGGTGAGCTTGGCCTTCTGCTCGGCGAACTTCTGCTCGAAGGTCTCCTGCTGCTCCTTGATGAGCCTGGCCAGGCTCTCGAGCTGACGGTTGACCTCGTCGTTCTTCATGCGAATCTCGAACCACTGCTCGCGATCCAGGCCGCCGAGGTAACTCTTGGTGACCTTGGCGCCCTCCTTGAGCTTGCCGGGACCGCCCACGGCCACCTTGCCCACCAGCAGCTTCTCGACGCGGCTGTAGATGTCGTCCTCGTAGATGCGCTGCTGATCCTTGAGGTCCTTGCGCACGCTCTCAAGCATCTGCTCCTCGATCTGCTGCGCGCGCTTGTCCTTCTCCACGCCGTCGCGGGTGAACACGCGCACGTCGATGACCGTGCCTTCCATGCCGGAGCCCACGCGCAGCGAGGTGTCCTTCACGTCGGAGGCCTTCTCGCCGAAGATGGCGCGCAGCAGCTTCTCTTCGGGGGTGAGCTGGGTCTCGCCCTTGGGGGTGACCTTGCCCACCAGGATGTCGTTGGGCTTGACCTCGGCACCGACGTAGAC
>JALWNJ010000004.1 GCA_026995955.1 Gammaproteobacteria bacterium | reverse complement strand
CGTGATAGCCGATCTCGCTGATGGCGCGCAGCACATCGGAGAGATGGATCTGGGTGTTGTCCCAGCGCAGCTGGGCACGGTGCGTGGAGCAGTTGACGCGGAACTCGAGCACCCCGGGCAGGCTGCTGACGTGCTTTTCGTTGAGCCACACGCAGGCAGCGCAGGTAATGCCCTCGAGGATCAGCGCCGCTTCACGGATGTCGCCGCCGTCATCCACATGGCGCACGAACCGCCTTTGCAGTGCATCGCTGTCGTACACCTCCAGCTCGCGCAGGGCCTCCGGCACCAGATCCTCGGGCCGCTTCGGATTGGCCGTGCGGTAGCGATAGAAGTCCTCCATCCCGGATTCGACGATGGCCCGGGCCACCGCCTCGCAGCCGGCACAGCACATGGCGCGGGGCTCGCCCTCGATCTCCACGCACCAGTGGCTGCCTTCCGGCACCGGGAGGCCACAATGGAAGCATTGTGCCGCTTCGGGTTTTGACCCTGGTTCGCTCACTGCTTCGCTTGCTTGCGCTCGGGCTCGATGTAGGTCCAGCCACGGATCTCGTGCAGGTCGTCACCACGCACGATCTCCGCCACCACATACCAGCGCCCCTTGGCCGGCAGCAATACCGTAGCGCCATACAACCCTGGGGCCTGCTCGTTGAGGACGAACTCCCGATCCAGGCGCTTGTCGGAGGGCCTGAGGAATCTGGCGACCACCGTCGCCCCGCCAACCGGCCGGCCCTCACGATCGACTACCTGAATGCGGAATTCGGCCGGCTCGTTCTGATAGGGGGTGTCCAGGAAGCCACGATTGACCTGCCAGCCACGCCGCTTCTGGATCTCGAGCTGCTTCAGGTATTCGTTGTAGTGCCTTTCCTTTTCCTGAAAGTCATGCGCTATGGTGCCCGGGAAGGCGCTGGTGATCTTCCCCTTGCGGGCCTCCTCCGGCGCCAGCGCGCGGATGACCGGGTTGCTGAAACCTTCCTTGGACAGCGTGATGATAATGGCATCGACCACCGCAATGGTCACGAAGAAGGCCACCAGAAAGGCCGGATACCAGTGGAACCAGCGCCCCTCATGGCGAATCCCCATGCGCTCCTGGTGTTCCCAGTGGGAAGTGATGATCCCGAGCACATAGGGCACAACGCCATACAACGCGAGGTGGATCGCCACGACATCCATGCCCGGCCACCTGAGGATGACCATCGGCACATAGATGCCCATGGCACCGAGAAAGACCAGCAGCGCCACCTGCTTGCCCTGCATGCGGGTGAAGCGATACAGCAGGGCAAAAACGGTGACGATGAGCAGAATGCCGATGCCAAGCGATGCAACCAGGTCGTTCATTCAGACTCGCCTCTCATGGCATGAAGAACCGCGCTGGTGCTTCGACCTCGGGCAAGTCCGCCGGTTCAATCGGTACGGCACGGAAACTGAACTCCTGTCGTTTGGAGACCCCGGGAGCAGGCTTGATGCTGACCTTGCCCAGCAGACGCACATAATGCTGCGGTCGGATCCGGACCTCGCGGAAACGGCCGAAATCGGCCTTGGCGCCCGGCAGTCCCTTCACTTCCATGCGGATGCGCACCGGCTCGCTGGTCTTGTTGTTGATCTTGATGTCGTAGCTGTTCTGTATCGATCCATCGGCCAGTTCCACATACAGGGGCTGGCGGATCTTTCGTACATGCATGTCCAGCGGTGCCTGGTTGGCCACCAGCCAGGTCATGAACCCGACCACGGCCGCCAGCGCAAGCCCATAGCCCAGCGTCTTCCACTTGATGATGCGGGTCGGCTTGCCCTCGAGGCGATGCTCCGAATAGTAGCCGATCAGACCTCGCTCCCATCCCAGGCTGTCCATGATGGTATCGCAGGCATCGATGCACAACGCGCACTGGATACAGGGCACCTGCAAACCATTGCGGATGTCGATGCCTGTGGGACAGGCCTGCACGCAATAGCCACAGTCGATGCAATCACCAACGCCCTTGGCATGACGCTCCTCGCGCGTCTTGTAGCCCTTGGCGATCTTGTGCCGACCGGCCGTGCCCTCGCCGCGCCTGGCGTCGTAGCTCACGATCAGGGTGTCCTTGTCGAACATGGCCGACTGGAAGCGCGAATAGGGACACATGTAAATGCACACCTGCTCGCGCGCCAGGCCAGCCATCACATAGGTGGTAGCCGTGAGAAACAGCGCGGTGGCATAGGCGGGAAACGGCGCCTTCCCGGTGAAGAACTCCACGAACAGGGTCGGCGCATCGCCCCAGTAGAGCACGAAGGTGAGACCGGTCCAGAAGGCCACCAGCAGCCACAACAGGTGCGTGAGCCCGATCTTGAGGATCTTCTCGCGGTTCCAGGGCTGCTTCGAGAGGCGGATGCGTGCCGGCCGCTCTCCCTGCACCAGACGCTCGATCATCATGTAGACATCGGTCCACAGCGTCTGGAAGCAGAAATAGCCGCAGAATACTCTACCCGCCACACTGGTGACGAAGAAAAGCAGCAAGGCCGCAAGGGTCAGCAACGCTGCCAGCAGGAAGATGTCCTGCGGATGGATGGTCATGCCGAAGACATAGAACAGGCGGGCCTTGAGATCGAAGATCACCGCCTGGTCCGGCCCGTTGTCGCGATGCCAGCGTAACCAGGGCAGGATGAAGTACACGCCATAGGCCAGGGCCAGAATGCCGTACTTGACATTGCGGAACCGCCCCTTCACCGAGCGCGGGAAGATCGGCACGCGTGCGGCGTACAGATGTTCTTCTTGCGATTGCGACATTTTTGACTTTCCTCAATCCGGGCCGGTTTCAGAAACGACGGCGCCAGGCCACCTCAGGCGGCCTGGCGCTGGATCACACGCTTGTCGGTCTGGCTTTACTTGCCGCCGCCAAGCTCGTGCACGTAGACCGTCAGGATCTTGATGGTCTCGTCGGGCAGGCGCCCTTTCCAGCTCGGCATCTCGCGCTGGATCCCGCCGAGAATCACCTTGCGCACTTCGGCCCGCTTCTCTTCGTAGGTCTTGGCACCCGGCACATTGGCGATTTCCCAGATCTTGTCGGTCAGATTGGCCGAGCCCAAGGATTTCATTCCGGTGGCCTGTTTGGTGTGGCAGTAGTAGCAACCGCCCTCTTCACCCTGGAAAATGGCCTCGCCCTTCTTGATGGAGACCGGATCACCGCCCTGCTCTCCGGACAGGCTCAGTACATAATCGGCGAGGTTGTCCACCTTCCCGTTCTCGGCGAACTGCGGGAAAGCGGGCATGTAACCACGACGACCCTGACTGATGGTGGTGTGGATGTCTTCCAGCGTACCGCCCCACAGCCAGGCATCGTCCACCAGATTCGGGAACAGCCCGATCACGCCCTGGCCGCCCGCGCCGTGGCAGGCCGCGCAGTTGTCGGCGAACATCACCTTGCCGGCCGAGCGCACGAAGGCCAGCTTGTCCGGATCGGAGAGGATCTCCTCGAAGGAGGAATTGGCAATCTTCTCCAGATACTCGCGCTGCTTGACGGCCTCCTCGCCGTTCTGCAGATCGTGCAGCAGGCGCGCACGCATGTTCCAGTGCGTGGTTACCTCCTGGCCGCTGCTGGTCTGGAAAGTAATGGTCTTGACGCCACCCAGGAAGCTCTTGCCCACCGGCCAGGAGGGGTACATGATCCAGTACACCACGGCGAAGACCACGGTGGCGTAGAAGGTCCACACCCACCAGCGCGGCAGCGGGTTGTTGTATTCCTGCAGATCACCGTCCCACGCATGGCCGGTCGTCTGTACTGCTGGCTTGTTGCTATCGGTGCTCATCGTCTTTTACCGTCTCGATTTCCGATTCTGGTTCATCGTCGTCCTGGAACGGGATGTACTTGTAGGATTCCAGGCGTTCAGCGCGTTTTCTGCCCGTGAAGACATAGAGCAGGATACCGACGAAGGTGAAGAAGAAGATCAGCAGGGCCGCAACCTTGCTGTTCCCCAGATCGGTGATCCAGCTCCATGCCTCGGCCAGCATTATTCGCTGTCGGTCCCGCCGGCCTTGCTGACGCGGAACTTCACGAAATAGCTTTCGTCGTACTGCTTGAAGTCCACCATGGTGCCCAGCACCTGGAGATAGGCGATCAGGGCATCCATTTCGGTCAGCTTTTCAGGCTTGCCGTCGTAGTTGTTGGCCTGAGCCTGCGCCAGCAGGTTTTCCTCGGCGCGATTGATGTCCAGCCACTTGGCGACTTCCGGGCCGAAGCGCTTGACGTTCTCCTCGTACTCCTCGTCGGTGAGCGAGTAGGGCACGCCGACCCGCTTCTGGGCGATCAGCCGCTTCTTGATGTCTGCGTAGTGCAGTTCGTTCTCGAGCAGCCACGGGTAATTGGGCATGATCGACTCGGGCACCACCGACCGCGGAGCAATCATGTGCTGCACATGCCACTCGTTGGAGTACTTGCCGCCCACACGGGCCAGGTCGGGCCCGGTCCGCTTGGAGCCCCACTGGAACGGATGGTCGTACTTGGACTCCGCAGCCAGCGAGTAGTGACCATAGCGCAGGTCCTCGTCGCGGAACGGACGGATCATCTGCGAATGGCACAGGAAGCAGCCCTCGCGGATGTAGATGTCGCGCCCGGCGCTCTCCAGCGGGGTGTAGGGGCGCACGGCCTCGTAGCCTTCCTTGGTGCGCACGTCCTCGACCGTGTCGTTGATGTAGAACAGCGGCACGATCTCGACCAGGCCGCCGATGCTGATCGCCACCAGGGTGAGGATGATCAGCAGACCGGCATTCGTCTCGATACTCTCGTGTTTGATCATGATGTCAGTCTCCGAATCGGGTCAGGCGATCAGGCGCTCGCGGCCATCTTGGCGGCGATCTTGGCCTCGATCTCGGCCTGCTCGCGCTTGGCGCGCAGGATGGTCATGGTCACGTTGTAGGCCATGGTCAGGATGCCGGCGACGAAGAAGCCCCCACCCAGCGCACGCACCACCAACGGAATGTGCATGAAGGCCACCGACTCGACGAAGGTGTAGGCGAGGTTGCCGTATTCGTCGAAGGCGCGCAGCAGCAGGCCCTGACCGATGCCCGACACCCACATGGAGGTGATGTACAGCACGATGCCGATGGTGGCGAGCCAGAAGTGCACGTAGATCAGGCGCGTGCTGTAGATCTTGGTGTCGTACAGCCGCGGAATGAGGTGATACATGGAGCCGAAGCTCACCATGGCCACCCAGCCCAGGGCACCGGAGTGCACATGACCCACGGTCCAGTCGGTGTAGTGCGACAGGGCGTTGACGCTCTTCAGAGACATCATCGGCCCCTCGAAGGTCGACATGCCGTAGAACGACAGCGAGGTAATCAGGAACAGCATGATGGGATCGGAGCGCAGCTTGTCCCAGGCACCGGACAGGGTCATGATGCCGTTGATCATGCCCCCCCAGGAGGGCATCAGCAGCAGGATGGAGAAGGTCGCTGCGAGCGTCGAGGTCCAGTCGGGGATCGCCGTCCAGTGCAGGTGATGGGTGCCGACCCACATGTAGAGGAAGATCAGCGCCCAGAAGTGGATGATGGACAGGCGATAGGAGTACACCGGACGGCCGGCCTGCTTGGGCACGAAGTAGTACATCATGCCGAGGAAGGCCGCGGTGAGGAAGAAGCCCACGGCGTTGTGGCCGTACCACCACTGGGTCATGGCGTCCTGCGCGCCGGAGAACAGCGAGTAGGACTTCAGGGTGAACAGGTCGACCGGCACCGCCAGGTTGTTGAAGATGTGCAGCAGCGCGGTGGCCAGAATGAAGGCCAGGTAGAACCAGTTGGCCACATAGATGTGCGGCTGGCTGCGGCGGCGCAGGGTCTGCACATACACAACGAAGTAGGCCACCCAGACCACGGCGATGGCGATGTCCAGCGGCCACTCGAACTCGGCGTATTCACGGCCCTGGGAATAGCCGAGCATGTAGGACAGGGCACCCGCGGCCACGCCGACCTGCCATCCCCAGAAGGTGAAGTTGGCCAGGAAGTCGCTCCACAGCCGCGTCTGGCAGGTACGCTGCACCACATAGTAGGAAGTGGCGAACAGGGCACTGCCGCCGAAGCCGAAGATCACCAGCGTGGTGTGCACCGGACGCAGGCGACCGAAGGTGATGTAGGGAATGTCGAAGTTCAGGAACGGGAAGGCCAGCTCCGAGGCGATGTAGGTGCCGACACTCATCCCCAGCACGCCCCATACCAGGGCCATGATGGCGAACTTCTTGACGATATCGTAGTTGTACTGCTGCGCAGTACCTACAGCTGCTGCTTGGGCCATTGCTGAATACCCCTGTAAACCCTGTTGAAATTAGGAGGCCAGAATTTCGAGGTCGCGCACATTACAGCAAATGGCCTGCCAAGCCAAGAAAGGCCTAGCATTTTACTGGGAAATATGGGTCGCGCCTGGCCGGCGTTTCAGGCTGCCCAGTCGAGCAGCATGGGCAGCACCACGCGATCCCCCAGCAGCAGGGCAAACAGCAGGAACAGATAGGTGATGGAGTAGACAAAGGTCTTGAGCGCGAGTTCCCGCCTCGGATGACGATACAGGGTCCAGGCGTACCACAGGAACACACCATCAATGAGCAACACGCCGAACAGGTACAGCGCCCCGTGCTCACCGATCAGCCACGGCAGCACGGTGACCACCGACAGCAGAATGGTGTAGAGCAGGATCTGCAGACGGGTGAAGTCCTCGCCATGGGTCACCGGCAGCATGGGGATGCCGACCCGGGCGTAGTCCTCCTTGCGATAGATGGCGAGCGCCCAGAAGTGCGGCGGTGTCCAGGTGAAGATGATCAGCACCAGCAGCAAGGGATAGGGATCGACCTGACCGGTCACCGCGGTCCAGCCCAGCAGCGGCGGCGTGGCGCCGGCGATGCCGCCGATGACGATGTTCTGTGGCGTGGCGCGCTTGAGCCACAGCGTGTAGACCACCGCATAGCCGATCAGCGAGGCCAGCGTGAGCCAGGCCGTGAGCGCATTGACGAAGGCAAACAGGATGGCCATGCCGAGCGTGCCGGTGATGGCGGCGAAGGCCACGCAGCGCCACGGGCTCAGCTCGCCGCGCGGCAGCGGGCGATTGCGGGTGCGGTACATGCGCGCGTCGATGTGGCGGTCGATGACATGATTGAGCGCCGCCGCCGCGCCCGCCGAAAGCGCGATGCCAAGGCTGCCGAACAGCAGGGCATTGAGCGGCAGCGTGCCGGGCGCGGCCAGGAACATGCCGACCCATGCGGTAAAGATCATCAGCAGAACTACCTTGGGCTTGCAGAGGGTCAGGTAGTCACTGGCGCGGACCAGCCAGACCGGCTGCGGACGGATGGCGGATTTTACGGTGGGCATTGCACACCTCCTTGCAGATGGCCTGCATGCGCCTCGCGGGCCGGCAGGCGCCAGAGCATCAGGTTGAGGGTCACCAGGGTCAGCAGCAGCAGCGCCGCCCCCGCGTTGTGCGCCACGGCCACCGGCAGCGGCAAATGGAACACCACATTGGAGACGCCGAGGGCAAGCTGCAGCAGCAGCAGGCCCAGCAGCAGCCCACCCATGCGCCGCGCGCCGCTGCCCGCGCTGCGCAGCAGACGCAGGGCCAGCCAGCCCATGTACAGCGCCACCACCAGCGCCCCCATGCGGTGGGTCATGTGGATCGCGGTGCGGGCGGGCGAATCGAGCACGCCGAACTCGTAGTTGATGCCCAGCCCACGCCACAGCACGAAGGCCTCGCCGAAGTCCATCCGCGGCCACCACTGGGTCTGGCACTGGGGGAAGTCGGGACAGGCCAGCGCCGCATAGTTGGCACTGGTCCAGCCACCCAGTGCAATCTGCCCCAGCAGCAATACCAGGCCCAACAGCGCGGCGCCGGCCAGACGGCGGTCGGCCCCGCTCCAGGCGGCGGCACCGAACAACGGCTGTCGACGGTGCACCAGCAGCAGGGCAAGGATCATGGACAGCGTGGCCAGCCCGCCCAGAAGATGCCCCATCACCACCAGCGGCTTGAGTTTTAGGGTCACGGTCCACATGCCCAGCAGGGCCTGAAAGACGATCACCCCGCACAGGGCCAGGGCGAGCGCAAACTCCGCGGGATGCTCGCAACGGCGGCGCCAGGCCAGCACGGCGATGGCTAGGACGAGCAGCCCAAGGGTGCCGGCCACATAGCGGTGGATCATCTCCTTCCAGGCCTTGTGCGGCTCCAGCGGCCGCTCGGGGAAGGCCGCCGCGGCCTGCTGCGCGCGCTCGCCGCTGGGCAGCACCAGATGCCCATAGCAGCCGGGCCAGTCGGGACAGCCGAGCCCGGCGTCCGAGAGCCGCACGAAGGCGCCCAGCGGCACCACCACCAGGCCCAGCAGCAGGGCCATGACGAGCAGTTTCTTCATCATCCGATGTGTGACACCTTGAGCAGTCTGTGGATATCCTTCTTCACCGGGCGCACATTGAAGCCCGGGGCGTAGTCGAGCACCGCGTTGCCCAGCGGGTCCAGCAACAGGGT
>JALWNJ010000003.1 GCA_026995955.1 Gammaproteobacteria bacterium | reverse complement strand
GCCGGAACACCGGCCCCCAGTGCAGCCGCGAGCGCAGGTCGGGCAGGCGCCAGCCGGCATGGCGCGGGTTGTCGCGGGTGGCCATCAGCAGGCGGCCACCGGTGTCGCGCAGGCGATTGACGAGGTGGAACAGGGCCTCCTCCCAGGCGGCATGGCCGACCAGCGCCTGCAGGTCGTCGAGGCATACCAGCGGCAGGCCCTCCAGGCCCTGCAGCAGCTCCGGGTCGGCGTCGACCAGTTCGGCCATGGGCAGGTAGACCACCGGCGCCCCGCGGCGGGCCTGTTGGTGGCAGGCGGCCTGCAGCAGATGGGTCTTGCCGGTGTCGGCAGCGCCCCAGAGCAGCAGCTGCCGCTCGCCCTCCCCCTCGGCCTGCCCGCGCACCGCGGCCAGGGCCAGGGCGTTGTCGCCGGCGAGGAAGGTCTCGAAGCCGTTGTCCTCGCGCAGGCGGATGTCGAGCGGGATCTGGCGCAGCGGGCCGTTCACGGTCGCCCCCCGCGCAGGCAGCGGGACGGCCTCACCGGCGCAACGCCTCGCGTGCCTTGAGGCTCCAGCGCACCACGTAGTCGATGCCGCTGGCCAGGGTGGTGAACAGGGTGGCCCAGATCAGCAGGCCGAGCCAGGGCAGCGGCGCGATGCCGTGATGCCAGAGCACGGCGGCCACCAGCAGGATCTGCATCACGGTGTTGAGCTTGCTCAGGCGGGTGGGCTGCATCTCCAGGTGCCGGGTGAGCAGGTGGAAGGCCGTGGCGCCGGCCAGGATCACCAGATCGCGGCCGATGACGACCGCCACCAGCCACCAGGGCAGCAGGCCGCGCCAGCCCAGCACCAGCACCACCGAGGTCATCAGGGCCTTGTCGGCCAGGGGATCGAGGAAGGCGCCCAGCCGGGTGCGCCAGCCATGGCGTCGCGCCAGCCAGCCGTCCAACCCGTCGGACAGCCCGGCGAGCACGAACAGGCCGAGCGCGGCGCCATGCCGCCCGGCCAGGATCAGCCCCAGGATGGGGACGATGAGCAGGAAGCGGAACCCGGTAATGAGATTGGGGATCTGACGCTGCCACATGTGCGGAAGATAGCAGACGCCCCACGCCCGGCGCGACGATCAATGCAGCAGGCGATAGCGCAGGCCCGGGGCCGCAGCGACGGGACGCGGGGCCTGCCCGGCCTCGGCGCCCACCGCGGCTGCCGCCCCGTTCCCGGCAGACGGAATGACGGAAAGGGCGTCGCCGGGCGTGTCTTCCGGCGCCAGCACCTGCCCCAGCGAGATCATGCGTTCGAGGTCGCGGGCGGTGCCGCGCAGACGCACCTCGAGTACCGCACGGGGCGGGGCGATGCGCTGCGGCACCACGGCCTCCACCCCATCCAGGCCGGCCAGATAGTCGCGCAGGCGCACGAAGTCGGCCAGGCCGGCGACCCCCTGCACCTGCAGCAGCACGCCCTCGCCGCTGCCGACAAAGGCGGTGCGCGCATGCCAGCTCGCCAGCCACGAGGCCGCGCCGTCGATCCCCTGGCGCAGCACGCCCTCCAGGGTGTCGGCGGTGGATTCGAAGCGGGCCGTCTCGTCGCCCTCGCGCAGTCGCCAGCGCCCCAGCCAGGCGGCACCGGCACGACGCACGGTGCCGATCAGCACGGCGTCGCTGGCATAGCGCTGCGAGGCCGCGTCGATCGGCTCCTCGAAACCGCCGACGAGATCGGCGATGCGCACCTGACGCTGGTCCTGCAGGTCCAGCAGCGGAAACATCAGCGGCACCCCGCGCCGACGCGCCTCGTCGCGCAGTACCTCACGCTCCGGTTCGTGGCTCTGCTCGCCGATCAGGTAGCGCCGCCCGCCATCCAGCACGGCCACCCAGGCCAGCACGGCCGGGCGGCGCTACC
>JALWNJ010000002.1 GCA_026995955.1 Gammaproteobacteria bacterium | reverse complement strand
CCCAACAACCCCGCCGGTACCTGGCTGTCGGCGAGTGAGCTGGAGGGCTTCCTCGCCGAGTTGCCCGAGCATGTCGTGGTGGTGCTCGACGAGGCCTACACGGAATACGTCGAGACGCCCGGTTTCCCGGACGGCATCGCCTGGCTGGATCGCTTTCCCAACCTGATCGTCACCCGCACCTTCTCCAAGATCCACGGCCTCGCCGCCCTGCGCGTGGGCTATGGTGTGGCCGCGCCGGGGCTGATCGAGGTCATCGGCCGCGTGCGCCATCCCTTCAATGTCGCGAGCCCTGCGCTGGCCGCCGCCGAGGCGGCACTGGACGACCGCGCGCACGTCGAGCGCAGCCGGGCGCTCAACACGGCCGGTCTGGCGCGGCTCGAGGCGGGGCTTTCGGCCCTGGGGCTGTCGGTCATCCCCTCGGTGGGCAACTTCGTCACCTTCGGGCTGGATCGCGAGGCGGGGCCGGTGTACGAGGCGCTGCTGCGCGAGGGTGTTATCGTGCGCCCGGTGGCCAACTACGGACTGCCGCGTCATCTGCGGGTCTCGGTCGGCACCGAGGCCGAGAACGACCGTTTCCTCGCCGCCCTGGAGCGGGTGCTGGCATGACCGAACCGCTCATCCGCCAGCTGACCATCTTCGGTGTCGGTCTCATTGGCGGCTCGCTGGCGCTGGCCCTGCGCGAGGCCGGCGTGGTCGACGAGATCGTCGGCTGCAGCCGGCGCGAGGAACACCTGCGCCAGGCGCTCGAACTCGGCGTCATCGACCGTTACCACCTGGATGCGGCCGAGGCCGTCGCCGGGGCCGATGTGGTGTTCGTCTCGGTGCCGCTCGGCGCCATGCGGTCGGTGTTCGAGGCCATGCGCCCGGGGCTGGCCGCCGATGCGGTGATCACCGACGGCGGCAGCGCCAAGCAGTGCGTGGTGGACGACGCGCGCGCTGCCTTCGGCACCCTGCCGCCGGGCTTCGTACCCGGCCATCCCATTGCCGGCACCGAGAAGAGCGGCGTCACGGCCGCCTTCCCCGAACTGTATCGCAATCGGCGGGTGATCCTCACCCCGCTGGCGGAGAGCGACCCGGCGGCAGTCGAGCGGGTGCGCGCCATGTGGCAGGCAGCCGGGGCCGAGGTGGAGGAGATGGAGGTGCACCATCACGACGAGGTACTGGCCGCCACCTCGCACCTGCCGCACATGCTGGCCTTCGGTCTGGTGGACAGCCTGGCACGCATGCGCGACAACGACGAGATCTTCCGCTATGCCGCCGGCGGCTTCCGCGACTTCACCCGCATTGCCTCCAGCGACCCGGTGATGTGGCGTGACATCTGCATCCACAACCGCGAGGCCATTCTCGACATGACGGCCCGCTACCAGGCCGATCTGGAGGAGATGGTGCGGGCCATCGAGCGGGGTGACGGCGATGCCCTGCTGGAGATCTTCAGCCGCGCCAAGGCGGCGCGGGACCGTTTCTGCAACGAGTGATCCCATGAGCAGCGAACAGAATATCGAATTCGAGGTACGCCCCGGCGGCCGCCTGCAGGGCGAGATCCGCGTGCCGGGCGACAAGTCCATCTCGCACCGATCCATCATGCTCGGCTCGCTGGCCGAAGGGACCAGTACCGTCACCGGCTTCCTCGACGGCGAGGACTGTCTGGCCACGCTCAATGCCTTCCGCAGCATGGGCGTGGCCATCGAGGGGCCGGATGCGGGCCGGGTGGTAGTGCACGGCGTCGGCCTGCACGGCCTGCAGCCGCCGGAGGGGCCGCTCTACATGGGCAATTCCGGCACCTCGATGCGGCTCATGGCCGGCATCCTGGCGGGCCAGGCCTTCGACAGCGAGCTGACCGGCGACGCCTCGCTGAGCCGGCGCCCGATGCGGCGCGTGACCGAGCCCCTGCGC
This sequence comes from Gammaproteobacteria bacterium, assembly GCA_026995955.1. Lineage (GTDB taxonomy): Bacteria > Pseudomonadota > Gammaproteobacteria > J044 > J044 > J044. The sequence continues at coordinate 6,580 of JALWNJ010000002.1, read as the reverse complement.
CAGATGGGCGCCGAGATCGAGACCAGTCCGGACGGTACGCCGCCACTTCGCATCCGCGGTGGACGACCCTTGCACGGCATCGACTACGCGCTGCCGATGGCCAGCGCGCAGGTCAAGTCCTGCGTGCTGCTGGCCGGCCTCTACGCCGAGGGCCGTACCTGCGTCACCGAGCCGGCGCCCACCCGCGACCACACCGAGCGCATGCTGCAGGGGCTGGGCTACGCGCTGGAACGCGACAGCGCCACCATCTGCCTGCGGGGCGGGGGACGGCTGCAGGGCCGCGACATCGATGTGCCCTCCGACATCTCCTCGGCCGCCTTCTTCCTGGTCGGCGCCAGCATCGCCGAGGGCTCGGACCTGCTGCTGCGCCATGTCGGCATGAACCCGACCCGCACCGGCGTCATCGACATCCTGCGCCTGATGGGGGCCGACATCGAGGTGCTGGATCCGCGCGAGGCCGGCGGCGAGCCGGTGGCCGATCTGCGCGTGCGCAGTGCGCCGCTGCGGGGCATTGCCATTCCCGAGGCGCTGGTGCCGCTGGCCATCGACGAGTTTCCGGCCCTGTTCGTCGCTGCCGCCTGCGCCGAGGGCGAGACGGTGCTCACCGGTGCCGAGGAGCTGCGCGTCAAGGAGAGCGACCGCATCCAGGTCATGGCCGACGGGCTGGTGGCCTGCGGCATCGATGCCGAGCCGCGACCGGCCGGCATCCGCCTCGTGGGCGGGTCGCTGCATGGCGCCACCGTGGACAGCCACGGCGACCACCGCATCGCCATGTCCTTTGCCATGGCCGCCCTGCGGGCCGACGGTCCGATCCGCATCCGCGACTGCGCCAATGTCAATACCTCGTTTCCGGGCTTCGCCGAGCTGGCGCGCCGGGCCGGGCTCGACATCGAGGTACTCGGATGACGCCGGTGATCACCCTCGACGGGCCGGGCGGCTCGGGCAAGGGCACCATCGCCCGCCTGTTGGCCGAGCGCCTCGGCTGGCACCTGCTCGACAGTGGTGCCTTGTACCGACTCACCGCGCTGGCGGCGCGTCGCGCCGGGGTCGATCTCGACGATGCCCGCGCCGTGGCGGAGGTGGCGCGCAACCTGCCGGTCCGCTTCGAGCCGGCCAAGGGCGGCGGCACCCGCATCCTGCTCGATGGCGAGGAGGTGGGGGCCGAGCTGCGCACAGAGGCCTGCGGCGCCGATGCCTCGCGCGTGGCGGCGCTGCCCGAGGTGCGCGAGGCCCTGCTCGAGCGGCAGCGCGCCTTTCGGCGTCCGCCCGGGCTGGTGGCCGACGGCCGCGACATGGGTACCGTGGTGTTTCCCGACGCACCGCTCAAGGTGTATCTCACCGCCAGCCTTGAGGAACGCGCCCGGCGCCGCTATAACCAGTTGAAGGAACAAGGGGTTAGTGCTAACATCCACTCCCTTTTGCAGGAACTGGCCGATCGGGACGAGCGCGATGCCAAACGCGAGGTGGCGCCGCTCAGGCCGGCGGAGGATGCCGTCGTGCTCGACAGCACGGAGCTCGGGATCGATGAGGTCCTTCAGCGGATCCTCGATCTGGCCAGGGAACGCAACTTGGCATGACGGGTGGCGGACGCCAGGTCCGCCGTTTGTGTTCAACCAACCAACCCGCCGCAAAGGGAAGTGACGGCGTTTTGTTTTTGTTACAGGTATTCAATCAACCATGAGCGAAAGTTTTGCGCAGCTGTTTGAAGAGAGCCTTGCGTACTCTCAGATGAAGCCCGGCCAGATCGTGCCCGGCACCGTGATCGACATCACCGACGACTATGTGGTGGTCAGCGCCGGACTCAAGTCCGAGGGCGTGATCCCCGTCGAGCAGTTCAAGAACGAGAACGGCGAACTCGAGGTCAAGGTCGGCGATGTCGTGGAGGTCGCCCTGGAGACCGTCGAGGACGGTTTCGGCGAGACCCGCCTGTCACGCGAGAAGGCCAAGCTGGCCAAGGCCTGGAAGCGTCTGGAAGAGGCCTTCGAGAACGACGAGATCGTCAAGGGCGTCATCACCGGCAAGGTGAAGGGCGGCTTCACCGTGGAACTGGGCGACATCCGCGCATTCCTCCCAGGCTCACTGGTTGACGTGCGCCCCGTGCGCGACACCTCCTACCTGGAAGGCAAGGAACTGGAATTCAAGGTCATCAAGCTCGACCAGCGACGCAACAATGTCGTCGTCTCGCGTCGTGCCGTGGTCGAGCAGGAATACAGTGCCGAGCGCGAGGAACTGCTCAAGAACCTGCAGGAAGGCCAGGTCATCAAGGGCATCGTCAAGAACCTCACCGACTACGGTGCGTTCCTCGACCTGGGCGGCATCGACGGCCTGCTGCACATCACCGACATGGCCTGGAAGCGCGTCAAGCATCCCTCCGAGGTGGTCGAGATCGGCCAGGAGATCGAGGTCAAGGTGCTCAAGTTCGACCGTGAGCGCAACCGCGTCTCGCTGGGTCTGAAGCAGCTGGGCGAAGATCCGTGGGTCGACCTCACGCGCCGCTATCCGGTCGGCACGCGCCTGTTCGGCAAGGTCACCAACATCACCGATTACGGCTGCTTCGTCGAGATCGAGAATGGTGTCGAGGGCCTGGTCCACGTCTCCGAGATGGACTGGACCAACAAGAACGTCAATCCGTCCAAGGTCGTTTCCCTGGGCGACGAGGTGGAGGTGATGATCCTCGACATCGACGAGGAGCGCCGCCGCATCTCGCTGGGCATGAAGCAGTGTCAGCCCAACCCGTGGGAAGACTTCGCCAGCAACTACAAGAAGGGCGACGTGGTCAAGGGCGCCATCAAGTCGATCACCGACTTCGGCATCTTCGTCGGTCTCGAGGGCGGCATCGACGGCCTCGTGCACCTGTCCGACATCTCCTGGAACGTGCCCGGCGAAGAGGCCGTGCGCAACTACAAGAAGGGCGAGGAAGTGGAGGCCATGGTGCTCTCCATCGATCCCGAGCGCGAGCGTATCTCGCTGGGCATCAAGCAGCTCGACCGCGACCCCTTCTCCAACTTCGTCGCCGAGCATCCCAAGGGCAGCATCGTGCGTGGCAAGGTGGTCTCGGTGGAGCCCAAGGCGGCTACCGTCGAGCTGGCCGAGGACATCATGGGTACCCTGCGTGCCTCCGAGCTGTCCATGGACCGTGTCGAGGACGCGCGCAGCGTGCTGAAGGAAGGCGAGGAAGTGGAGGCCAAGGTGATCGGCGTGGATCGCAAGAACCGCACCATCCTGCTCTCCATCAAGGCCAAGGAGTTCGACGAGGAGGCTGCCGTACTGAAGGACTACACTGCCTCCAGCTCGGCCACCACCTCGCTTGGCGACCTGCTCAAGGAGCAGATGGAAACCAAGGAAAGCTGAGACGGCCTCGGCTATGACTACGACGGGGTGCCCAGGGAAGGGTGCCCGAGTCGTTGTGTGTCAACTCGAAGGCAGCGTAGGGGGATCGAGCATGGCGATGACCAAGTCCGAACTGATTGACATTCTGGCACGCAAGCAGAGCCATCTGGCGTACAAGGATGTGGAGCTTTCGGTCAAGACCCTGCTGGACCAGATGAGCGAGGCCCTGTCCTCGGGCGAGCGCATCGAGATCCGGGGATTCGGCAGTTTCTCCCTGCACTACCGCCCTCCGCGCATGGGGCGCAATCCCAAGACCGGCGAGGCCGTGCCCCTGCCGGGCAAGTACGTACCCCATTTCAAGCCGGGCAAGGAACTGCGTGAGCGGGTGATCGAGGCCCAGCGCAGAAACGTGCCCATCGACTGAGACGGCCCGATGCGTTTTGCCCTGCTGGCGCTGCTCGTGCTGCTGGCGGCCTTCGGTGCCGCGGTGTTCACCATCTACAATCCCGATCCGGTCGTCATCGACCTCTACTTCCGCAAGTTCGAACTGCCCCTGGCCACGCTCGTGCTGCTCAGCGTCCTGATCGGCCTGCTGCTGGGCCTGCTCCTGGCCTCCGGCCTGCTGCTTGCGCGCCAGGCGGAGATCAGTCGCCTGCGAAGGCGCTATCATTCACTGGAAATGGAAGTCGACAACCTGCGCAAGATACCGATCAAGGATCCGCATTGATGACGCAGTTGCTGTGGCTGCTGCTGCCCGTGGCCGCCCTCTCCGGATGGCTGGCCGCCCGGGCACGCTACCGCCGCCCGCATGCGCGGGAAGCGCGGGACGCTGCATCCCCCTTTCTGTCCAGCCGCTACATCCGCGGCCTCAACTACCTGCTCAACGAGCAGCAGGACAAGGCCATCGAGGTGTTCGTGGAGATGGTCGAGGTCGATTCCGAGACCGTCGAGACGCACATCGTGCTGGGCAACCTGTTCCGCCGCCGCGGTGAGGTCGATCGCGCCATCCGCATCCACCAGAATCTCATTGCGCGTCCCAATCTGAGCCTCGTGCAGCGCCAGCAGGCACTGCTCGAGCTGGGCAAGGACTACATGAAGGCTGGCCTGCTGGACCGTGCTGAGAGCGTATTCAACGAGCTGATCAAGGATGGAGCGCGCCTCGCCGAGCCCTACCGTCTGCTGCGCGAGATCTACGAACAGGAAAAGGAGTGGCAGCGTGCCATCGAGGTCAGTCAGCAACAGCAAAAGGCCTCCGGTGAGGATCTGTCGTCGCTGATGGCGCATTATCACTGCGAGCTGGGCGAGTCCGATCTGGAGCAGGGCGCGCTGGGTGCCGCCATGGAACACGCCCGTGCCGCCCGCGGGCTGCAGCCCGCAAGCGTGCGCGGGCTGCTGTTGCTGGCCGAGGTGCTGCGTGCCCGCGGTGATGCGCGCAAGGCGATGAAGCTGTTGCGGGCGGCGCCTGAGCAACATCCGGACATGGTGCCGCTCCTGTTGCCCGTGATCATCGAGGGTTTCAGACGACTGGGCGATGGCGAGGAGCTCGAACGCTGGTTGCTCCGGCTCGATGAACGCCTGGCCGTGCCTTCCGTACGGCTGGCGCGCATCGATCTGATGATCGAACAGGGCAGGCGGGACGAGGCGCGCGGGCTGATCGAGGAGAGCCTGTCCCAGGGCCGCTATTCCCCGGCCCTGATGCAGCGGTATGCGACACTGATGGAGCACGGTGATGCCGAAGTGCCGCAAGAGTTCCGGGCCCTGGTCGATGCCCTGGCCCGGCTCGAGGAACAGATGCCGGCCGTACGCTGCCACCAGTGTGGTTTCGAGGCCACGCAGCCGAGCTGGCAGTGTCCCGGTTGCCATGGATGGGACACCCTCAAACCCCTGGACGAATGGCAGACCCACCCGGAGAGCCGTCGCGCATGAACCGAACCGAACCCCGCACCATCGTTGCCCTGGACTTTCCCGACCGCAATACGGCACTTGCCTTCGTCGACCGTCTCGATCCCGCGTTGTGCCGCCTCAAGGTGGGTTTCGAACTTTTTGTCGCCGCAGGTCCGGCTTTCGTCGAGGCCCTGCACGCGCGAGGCTTTTCCGTGTTCCTCGATCTCAAGTTCCACGACATCCCCAACACCGTGGCGGCCGCCTGCCGCGCCGCCGCCCGGCTCGGTGTGTGGATGCTCAATGTGCACGCCTCGGGTGGTGCGCGCATGATGCAGGCGGCGCGCGAGGCGCTGGAGGGTGAGCCCAGCCGACCCCTGCTGATCGGGGTCACGGTGCTGACCTCGATGGACGAGCGCGACCTGCAGGGGCTGGGGATCGAACGCAGCCCGGCCGAGCAGGCCCTGTTCCTGGCTGGCCTGGCGCGGGAGAACGGACTCGACGGCGTGGTCTGCTCGGCGCAGGAGGCGGCCGCCATGCGCAAGGCGCTGGGCCCCGACTTCCTGCTGGTGACGCCCGGCATCCGCCCGGTGGGCAGCGAGGCGGGCGACCAGCGTCGCATCGTCACGCCGGAGCAGGCCTTCCGCCACGGCAGTGACTATCTGGTGGTGGGGCGGCCGGTGACCCGGGCCGAGGATCCGGTTTCCGTGCTACGCGCCATTGCCGCGGCCTCAGACTGAGGCAAAGGCTGCTATAATCGGATGTGGAGACCTTGATGCACCCTGCGGGCGCATCGGGCCAGGGACAACAAGGGAGTGAGGCCAACATGTTCCAGTATCCTCTGCGTACCGTTCTCTTTCTGCTGCTTTTGCTCACTGGCGGTGTCGCCAGCGCCGGAAATGACGGCAGCGCTGCCGTTGACATCAACCAGGCCAGTGCCGAGACCCTGGCACGGGTCATGATCGGCGTCGGTCCGAAGAAGGCCGAAGCCATCGTGCGCTATCGGGAGCAGCACGGCCCGTTTCGCAATGTCTACGAACTGGTGCGGGTGAAGGGGATCGGGAAAAAGACGGTCAAGCGCAACTTCGACCGCATCCGCGTCGGCCAACCGGACTGATCCGCCCCTACAGCCGTTACGCAAGCTCGCTGGTGGTCGGGCTTTCCGCCGTCGTGCGGTTTCCGGTATTCTTGCGCTTTTCGCGCAGGAGCCAGAGCATGAAGGTACGCAAGGCCGTGTTTCCCGTGGCCGGAATGGGCACCCGCTTCCTTCCGGCCACCAAGGCCAATCCCAAGGAGATGCTGCCCATCGTCGACAAGCCGCTGATCCAGTATGCCGCCGAGGAGGCGGTGGCGGCCGGTATCGATACCC
>JALWNJ010000001.1 GCA_026995955.1 Gammaproteobacteria bacterium | reverse complement strand
TGCGGGCGCAGCTGTTGCAGCACGGACCAGGGATGCACTTCGGGACGCAGGGGCTCGCCCGGCGGTGGGTCGTCCGATTGCTTGCCGGCGTACCAGGCTTCGGTGAGGGGATCGATGCGGTGACTCATGGGCCCTCCCTGGCTTTAAGGTTGATGCAATTCTACGCCCAGCGATCGACCATGCAAGTCGGCCATAGACCTCAGGCGGCGGCGCTGTCGGCCTCGGCACCGACTGTCGGCATGAGCCCCTGCAGGCGCGCCTGTGGCACGCCGATGCCGAGGTTGTATGCCTCCAGCCCGGCCGCGCGCAGCCGGCGCTCGGCCAGCGCCGCCTCCTCGCAGCAGGGGCCACGGCCGTAGAGCCACAGCACCGGACCGGGCGTGTGCTGTGCCACCCACTCCGCCAGCGTCGCGAAGGGGACATTGACCGCACCCGGCAGGGCGCCGGCCGCGTACTCCTCGGGCAGGCGCAGGTCGAGCAGCAGCAACCGGCCGCCCACGGCCTGGTCGAGCACCCGGCGGATCTGCTCCGGTTCGCGCGCCGCGGCCGGCAGGCCGAGGTCGTCCATCAGCCGATGGGCCTCGTGCAGCCGGGCCACGGCCAGGCTCTCGATGAGATCGAGCATCTGCACGATGTGCGCCGCCTCCGACAGGCGGTAGAACACGTTCTGACCCGCCTTGCGCGATTCCACCAGACCGGCGTTGCGCAGGTGCTGCAGGTGCTGGGAGGTATTGGCGACGGTAAGGCAGGCCAGGCGGGCGAGGTTCTCCACACTGCGTTCGCCCTGGCTCAGGTGGCGCAGCAGGGACAGGCGGTGACCGTTGGCGAAGGCCTTGCCAACACGGGCCAGGCAGGCGCAGACGCGCTGCTGGAAATCGGGTTCCATGGCAGTGACTCCTGTAGCGGAATCCATTCTCTTCATGTCCTTCTCCCTGGGTTTCCGGCATGGGCCTCGAGGCCCGGTTCTTTTGCGCGAAACCTACGACAATTCAATTGCTTTCGCAAGTGGCACGGTTCACAGAATGGGGCCATGAACGGGGCCAGGGCCAGGTGCCGCGAAGCCAACGCGCACCGAACATGCTGAAAAACATGGACAAAAGTCCAATACCCTGCCAACAAACCCCTTCTATAATCGAGGCCATGCATCCCCCCGGCGAGCGGGGAGCAGGAGGGTGGCCTTGCGGGCAAGGTCCTGCCGGAAACAAGCACAACAGGGACGCGACATGCCGCGGATTCTCGTTGCCGAGGAATCGGCAACCCTGCGTTACATCCTGGTCCGGATGCTGGAGCATGCCGGACACGAGGTCGTCGAACTGGAGCGGCTCGAGGCCCTGCCGGCAGGGCTCGACCGGGCAGAAGGACTCGACGCCCTGGTCATCGGCTGGCCCGACCCCCTGCCGCAGGGCTTCGATACCCTGCTGCCCCGCTTGCGTGCCGCACCGCTGCAGCGCCTGCCGACCGTGTTCCTGGCCCACGACCCACCGCCCGAACTGCTGCAATATGCGCTCGATCGTCCGGCCACCGCCCTCGTCCCCTGGGAATCGCATGCCGAACTGACCGAGGGGCTGGACAGCCTGCTCCAGCAGCACGCCACCGAGGAACTGCCGCAAACGGCCATCCCGGATGCCGACGAGGGGTTGCGCATCCTGCTGGTAGACGACTCGCGCAGCATCCGCCTCGGCTATCGCCGCATCCTGGAACGGGCCGGCCACCAGGTGACCGGTGCCGCCAGCGTGGAGGAGGGCTGGAAACTGGCCCTGGAACAGCCCTTCGACCTGGCCATCATCGACTACTTCATGCCGGGCCAGAACGGTGACGCGCTGTGCCGCCTGCTGCGCAACGACCCGCGCACCCGCAACATCCGCCTGTCGGTACTGACCGGCACCTACCTCGACGAGGTGATTGCCCGTTGCCTGCAGGCCGGGGCCGTGGAGTGCATGTTCAAGAACGAGTCCATGGACCTGTTCCTGGCGCGCGTCGAATCCATCGCCCGGCATGTCCGCCACCAGCGCGAGATCGAGTCGGAACGCTCGCGACTGGCCGCCATCCTCGGCTCCGTGGGCGACGGGGTGTACGGCGTGGACCTCAATGGCCGGATCACCTTCATCAACCCGGCGGCCCGGCGCATTCTCGGCCTGCCGGAGGATCTTGCCCTGACCGGGCAGTGCCCCTTCAGCCTGTTCCACGGCATCGATACCCGGGGCCGGGACATCACGCCCGAACAGTGCCCCCTGCACCGGAGCTACCTGAGCGGACAGGCACTCTCCGGCCACGAGACGGTCTTCCGCACCCACGGCGGACGACTGTTGCCGGTCGCCTGCAGCGCCCATCCGCTGATCGTGAACGGCCAACGCCAGGGCATGGTGGTCGCCTTCCGCGATGTCTCCGAACGGCGCCTGCTGGAGGAGCAGCTGCGCTGGCAGGCCACGCACGACCCCCTCACCGAGCTGTTCAATCGCCGTTACTTCGAGGAAGAACTGGAACGCGAGGTCCGCCGTCACCAGCGCGGCGAACCCGACAGCGCCCTGCTCTACATCGATCTCGACCAGTTCAAGTACCTCAACGACACCGCCGGGCACGAGGCCGGCGACCGGCTGCTGATCGACATCGGTCGCCAGCTCGAGCGTCGCCTGCGCCGCGGCGACACCTTGGCGCGCCTGGGCGGCGACGAGTTTGCGCTCATCCTGCGCAATGTGGACCGGGATCACATCGAGGAGATCGCCGAGGGATTCCGCCTGATGCTGAGCGAATACCGCTTCAGCACCGACGGGCGCAGCTACAACATCGGCGGCAGCATCGGCATCGCGCTGATCGACGCCGAAACGCGAAGCAGCAGCGAAGTGCTGGCCAATGCCGACATCGCCTGTCACATCGCCAAGCGCAACGGCCGCAACCAGGTGCATCTGTACGATCCCTCGCAGGACGAACGGGCGGCGATGGACCTGGATCTGGGCTGGTCCAGCCGCCTGCGCGAGGCCCTCGAGGAGGGCCGCTTCGTGCTGCACTACCAGCCCATCGTGGCGCTCGCGGACATCGACATGGATCGCCTGCCGGCCGAGGACGGTGCCGTCTGGCAGCAGCTCTCGGATGGCCCCCTGCACTTCGAGGTCCTGTTGCGCCTGCGCAGCGAGGGCGGCGAGCTGATCCCGCCCGGCGCCTTCCTGAGCAGCGCCGAGCGCTTCAACATCATGCCCGCCATCGACCTCTGGGTGGTACGCCATGCGCTCAGGGAACTGCGCCGCTTCGAGACCGAACACACGGCCCCGCTGACCTTCTCGGTGAATCTCTCGGCCAGCACCCTGAACGACGAGCGGGCCCGTCAGCAGGTGCTCGAACTGGTGTCCGAAGCCGGGCTGGGCAACAGCCAGCTGATCTTCGAGATCACCGAGACCACCGCCATCGACAACTTCAGCCTGGCCCAGCAGTTCATGGAGGAGCTGCGCGCGCTCAACTGCCGCATCGCGCTGGACGACTTTGGCACCGGCTTCTCGTCCTTCTCGCAGCTCAAGTCAATCGACGCCAACTATGTGAAGATCGACGGCCAGTACGTGCACAACATGGCCCGCGACCCCATCGACCGCGCCATCGTCACCTCGATGAACGACATTGCCCACTCGCTGGGGCTGCAGACGGTGGCCGAATTCGTCGAATCGGCCGAGACGCTGCGCCTGCTCAAGGTCTGCGGGGTGGATTTCGTGCAGGGCTACTACATCCAGCGCCCGCTGCTGGAACTGGGTGGCGCCACGCAGCCGGAGCGGCGGCTCAAACCGGTGCGCGAGGCCGACGCCCGCCCCGGACGCTGAGCGGCCGGCGGGCCGTCATCCCCCTTCCGCCCAGTCCCTCGGGCGCAGAAAGTCGCTGTACAGGCGCGCTTCCGGCGTGCCCGGCTCGGGGGCCCAGTTGTAGCGCCATTTCACCAGCGGCGGCAGCGACATGAGGATGGATTCGGTGCGCCCGCCGGTCTGCAGGCCGAACAGGGTGCCCCGGTCGTACACCAGGTTGAACTCCACATAGCGGCCCCGGCGGTAGAGCTGGAAATCGCGCTCACGCTCGCCAAAGGGCGTGTCACGGCGGCGCTCGACGATCGGCCCGTAGGCCTGCAGATAGCTGTCGCCCACCGCCTGCAGGAAGCGGAAGGCGGTATCGAAGTCCGGCTCCGAGAGGTCGTCGAAGAACAGCCCGCCGACACCGCGCGGCTCGTTGCGGTGGCGCAGGAAGAAGTACTCGTCGCACCAGCGCTTGTAGCGCGGGTACCAGTCGTCGCCGAACGGCGCGCAGGCCGCGCGCGCGGTGCGGTGCCAGTGCACGCAGTCCTCCTCGTAGCCGTAGTAGGGCGTGAGGTCGTAGCCGCCGCCGAACCACCACACTGGCTCAGCATCCTCGCGCTCGGCGATGAAGAAGCGCACATTGGCGTGCGAGGTCGGCACATGGGGATTGCGCGGGTGGATGACCAGCGACACGCCCATGGCCTGGAAGCCGCGACCGGCCAGCTCGGGACGCGCCGCAGTGGCCGAAGGCGGCAGCTCGGTGCCGTGGACATGCGAGAAGTTGACCCCGGCCTGCTCGAACACCGCGCCCTCGGCCAGCACCCGGGTGCGTCCCCCGCCGCCTCCCTCGCGGGTCCAGGCATCCTCGGCGAAACGGGCCTCGCCATCGAGCGCCTCCAGCCCCGCGCAGATGCGGTCCTGCAGGTCCATGAGATACGACTTGACGGCCTCGACATCGGGCTGCGGCATGACTCCCCCCACTCCTCGCTCGAAAAGCGCTCATCCTGCCGCAGCACCGGGTGGCTGGCAAGTCACCCGCGGGACCGCCTCAGCGAAGAGGCGGGACTCAGTTGTACCAGCGATCGAAGCTCAGCTCGAGCACCTTGCGCCCCCTTTCCTCGCTGATGCCGTCCACGCACACCACGGCCAGGGTACCGGGGTCGTTGGTATGGACGCACATGCAATTGCCGCTGTCCGGCCCGACGCGCGACAGGGGCACGGAACGGGTCTTGGAGAAGCGGCCACCGAGGCAGCCCGAAAGATTGGCCTGACTGCGGGGCACCACGGCCAGCATGGCCCCGTTGACGGGCTTGATGAACATGGACCTGGCGGTCCGGGCATTGAACCAGATGTCGGCCTTCTTGCCGGTATTCCGGGTGCGGCCCGAATCCAGATCCATCATGAAGGTCTGTGCCAGTCTGGCTCGACCGCGCAGGCCCGAAGGCGCGGCTTCGGAAGCGCCCGATGGCACACCCGCCGGAGGCTCGTCAGGCATGGGCCGTGCCGTTTCCACCGCCGTGCCCACAATGCCGCCGTAGCTCTCCATGGCCCGCGCCTGACAGCGGAACCCGCGTTCGAGGGCTTCGCATTCGGTTCCCGGCGGTGCATCCCGCGTGATCGAACCAACCCCGTAGTAGCACAGCAGAACGGGCTGATCGCCCATCTGCACGATGTCGGTGCCCTGCAGACGCCCCACCTTGGGCGTGCTCCACCAGCCCGGCGGCTTGGCCGTGGTGACATCGCTTTCGATCTCTTCCAGTGGACAGGGGATGTATTCCGCCATGGTCAAGCCCGGTACAACCAGCAGCAGACCCAGCAGCATCGGCGACAGGAAACGGGATTGCATGAGAACCTCCTTTTTCAAGGACAAGGTTCAGCAAAGCATAGCAGGTAAAAAGCGGATTTCATCGCAGCACCCGGCCATCCAGGCGCCGCAGCTCGCTCACCGTGGCCGCGCCACCGGTGGGGGCGTCGAGGATGCCATCAAGGCGGTCGCCGAACTGCGCCAGCACCCGGTGTGCATCCCGCGCTGGTGGCCAGCCGCGGCGGTTTGCACTGGTGGAGATCAGGGCGCCGCCACAGGCGGTGCAGAAGGCGCGCAGCAGGGGCATGTGGGTGATGCGTACCGCGACCTCGGGCAGACCACCGTGAATCCACTCGGGACAGTCGGCACTGGCCGGCAGCAGCCAGGTCACCGGCCGCAGGCGGCGCGCCTCGATGCGGGCACGGGGCAGCCCCTGCATCCGCACCCAGGGCGCGACCGACGACAGGGCATCGGCCACCAGGATCAGGCCCTGGTTCGGCGGCCGTTTCTTGAGCCGACGCAGCCGGGCCACCGCAGTGGCGTCGTCGGGCAGGCAGTGCAGGCCGAACACGGCCTCAGTGGGCAGGGCGACGACACCGCCGGCAAGAAGCCGCCGCAGCGCGGCAACGGGGTCGTGCAACAGGGGCGAGGCCATGACTCAGGCCGCGCTGGCGCCAGCCGTCTTCTTGACCACCCTTTTCTTCGCCACCTTCTTCTTTGCCGCCTTCTTCTTCGTGGACTTCTTCCTTGCGGCCTTTTTCTTCGCCGCCTTCTTGACGGCCTTCTTCTTCACGCCCCGGCGCTTGCGCGCAGGCGCCTCCTCCAGCAGCTTGCGGCAATGCTCGAGCGTCAGCTCCGCCGGCTCCACATCCTTGGGGATGCGGGCATTCTTCTCGCCGTCAGTGATGTAGGGACCGTAGCGCCCGTTGAGCACCTGGATGCCGGCCTCGTCGAAGGTCTTGATGACGCGGTTGGCATCGGCCTGCCTCTTTTCCTCGATCAGCTCCAGCGCCCGCTCCAGGGTGATGGTGTGCGGGTCCTCGCCCTTGGGGATGGAGACGTACTTGGAGCCATACTTCACATAGGGCCCGAAGCGGCCAATGCTGGCGCTCACCGGCTCGCCGTCCGGCATCTCGCCGAGCTGGCGCGGCAGTTCGAACAGTTTCAGCGCCTCCTCCAGGGTGATGCTGTCCATCTTCTGCCCGGGCCGCAGACCGGCGAACAGGGGCTTTTCCTCGTCCTCGCGGGTTCCGATCTGCACATAGGGCCCGTAGCGCCCCATGCGTACGGTCACCGGGCGGCCGCTCCTGGGGTCGACGCCGAGTTCTCGGGCCTGGGTGGCCTCGCTGCGCTCGACGTTCTCCATGACATGCTCGACCTGCTCGATGAAGGGCTGCCAGAACTCGCGCAGCACCGGCACCCAGTCCTCCTCGCCGCGCGAAATGGCGTCCAGCTCGTCCTCCAGCCGCGCGGTGAAGTCGTAGTCGACATAGCGGTCGAAGTAGCGGGTGAGGAAGCTGTTGACCACGCGCCCGACATCGGTGGGATGGAAGCGGCGGTTCTCCAGCTCGACGTACTCGCGGTTGAGCAGGGTGGAGATGATGCTGGCATAGGTGGAGGGACGACCGATGCCGTATTCCTCCAGCGCCTTGACCAGACTGGCCTCGGTATAGCGTGGCGGCGGCTCGGTGAAGTGCTGGTCGGCCGCGACCTCCACCAGCTCGATGGTCTCGCCCTCGACCAGCGGCGGCAGGATGCGCTGGCGCTCGTCCTTCGGCTTGCCGTCACCCTCGTCGCTGCCCTCCTGGTACACCGCCATGAAGCCGGGATGGCGGATCGAGGAGCCGGTGGCCCGGAACAGGTGCTCGCGCTGCCCGCCCGGCGCCAGGTCGGCGGCCACGGTGTCGAGGGTGGCATGGATCATCTGGCTGGCCACGGTGCGCTTCCAGATCAGCTCGTAGAGCCGGTACTGGTCGCTGGACAGATGCCCCTTGACCTGCTCGGGCGTGCGCCGCGCCGAGGTCGGGCGGATGGCCTCGTGGGCCTCCTGCGCGTTCTTCGACTTGTTCTTGAACACCCGCGGCCGCTGCGGCACCTGGTCGGGGCCGAAGCGCTCGGCAATCAGCTCGCGCAGCTCGGCCACCGCCTCGTCGGCCAGGGTCACCGAGTCGGTACGCATGTAGGTGATGAGGCCCACCGGGCCGTTGCCCAGGTCGATGCCCTCGTAGAGCTGCTGCGCCACGCGCATGGTGCGGCTGGCCGAGAAGCCGAGCTTGCGCGAGGCCTCCTGCTGCAGGGTCGAGGTGGTAAACGGCGCCGCCGGATTGCGCTTGCGCTCCTTCTTCTCGACCCGTACCACCTCCAGCTTGCCGTCGGCCTCGCCCAGCAGCACCTGGCGCGCGGCCTGGGCGGCGTGCTCGTCGGTAAAGCTGAACTGCTCGACCTTCTCGCCGTTGTAGCGGTAGAGGCGGGCCGGGAAGTGCTGCTGCGCCTTGCGCGCGGTGGCCTCGATGGTCCAGTACTCGCGCGGCACGAAGCGCTCGATCTCTTCCTCGCGCTCGACGATCATGCGCAGCGCCGGGCTCTGTACGCGCCCGGCCGACAGGCCGCGGCGGATCTTGCGCCACAGCAGCGGCGACAGGTTGAAGCCCACCAGATAGTCCAGCGCGCGCCGCGCCTGCTGGGCATTGACCAGCGGCTGGGCGAGCTGGCGCGGATGCTCGATGGCGTCCTGGATGGCGCGCTTGGTGATCTCGTGGAACACCACGCGATGCACCGGCTTGTCCTTCAGCAGGCCGCGCTCGCGCAGGATCTCGTACAGGTGCCAGGAGATGGCCTCGCCCTCGCGGTCGGGGTCGGTGGCCAGGTAGAGGGCATCGGCCTTCTTCAGTTCGCGGGCGATGCGATCC